>CAZKYZ010000594.1:0-2260 GCA_964557055.1 uncultured Desulfobacterales bacterium | reverse complement strand
GCTTGTTTAAAATGCCGTTCCGCTGCTACGATCGAGGGGTATCTAAAATTCCGGAGCCTATCGATCATACGTATAAACCTCAGGGGAAGCGGCAGCTGAGAATCCACCGGCTCTTCTTCCGCAAGCGCTCTTACAAGGACTTCCCGAAAGGAAAGATCATCCCGGGACGCTGTATCCGTTGCCATTGCGAGTATTTCTTTCTGGCGATTCAGCCCCGGTTTGAAGCGATTACACACATTGACGAAGGCCTCCAAATCTTCAGTCGTCATCGCTACCAACTGCAGTGCGATTGACAGGGAGATGAGGTTGTCTCTAAGGCAGTCTTGCAAAGAAGGCGGCATATCTAAAATGCGCAGATTTTTGGCAATACGGATAGGATGATAGGGAATATGAAGAAACTTTGCCTCATGTGATACCGCTTCAATACTTCCGGCAGCAAACAGCAGTAATGAGTAAGCCCTTGCCAGTTCAACCGGATTGAGTTCCCGCCCATACGCATTGTCGGCAATAGCCATTCGTGCGCAGGTCAAGGGGTCGCTGTCTTCGGGTAACACTGTTGCCGGTATCGTATCATGGCCCAATTCTATTATCGCTTTGACCCTTTGGAAGCCACTTACAATGCATAGCCTTCCATTGTATCGAAGAAGGGTTGGCTGGAACAGCAGGCCGATAGACCGGATTGATTTCTTTAAATCAGTGCTCTTCGTCTGAGAGGATATCCGGAACCGGGTGGCGGCGAAGTCAATGTCGGCAACCGATACCAGGATGGTTTCAAAGCCCATATTCACTGCCGGCAAGCCGGGTTAAGGCTTCCAGGTATTTGGCCCTGGTTTTCTGAATTACGTTTTCTGGAAGCGGTGGCGGCGGGGGTTGTTTGTTCCAGTTGATGGAGAGTAGATAATCCCGCAAATATTGTTTATCGAAGCTGTTCTGGGATCCGCCGGGAGCATATGTGTCTTTGGGCCAGAAACGGGACGAATCCGGTGTGAGAACCTCATCGATAAGGATCAGGCGACCATCAAAAATTCCGAACTCGAATTTGGTGTCCGCAATAATGATCCCTTTTCCTTCCGCGAATTGGATGCCGGCCGTATAAATAGCAAGGCTCAGATTTTGAACTTTTTCAGCCATATCGGGTCCGATTTGTGTGACTACGGAAGTAAAATCGATATTTTCATCGTGCTTTCCCAGTTCCGCCTTGGTGGACGGTGTAAAAATCGGTTTGGGCAGACGGTCGGATTCCTGGAGCCCTTCCGGAAGCTGTATCCCGCAGATTCCCCCTGTTTTTTGGTAATCGGCCCAGCCGGATCCGGTAATATATCCCCGTACGATGCATTCAATCGGAAGCGGTTTGGCCTTTTTGACAAGCATGCTCCTGTCGCGGAGATCTTCCCGGTACGGTCGACAAATATCCGGATACGCTTCAACATCCGTGGAAATAATGTGATTTTCCACCAGGTTTGACATTTTATCGAACCAAAAAGTTGATATTTTTGTCAGGATTTTCCCCTTATCGGGAATGGGATCATGCATGATCACATCAAAAGCAGATATGCGGTCTGTCGTCACCATCAAAAATGCATCACCAAGATCGTATACGTCCCTTACCTTGCCTTTATTGAACAGGGTCAACCCTTCAAAATCGGTTTCAATTACTATTTTTGCCATTAACTCCGGTCCTTTCACTGGTTCGTGAATGCCTTAACATATAATCTCAATATGTTTCTGTCGTTATCAGCCATCTCGAAAAATTGAATACCGGCTTCAAATCGATCCATTCTGCCTGCCGTCGATCGCACGACAATACCACGAATGCTGACCATATCATCATCGAGCCCGATGGACATGGAGACATATTGACTTTCCTGGATCTGAAAACTCGTTTCGAGCAGAATTCCTGATTCGGAAACGTTCAGCGTGCGGCCCATCCCCTGCCTGGCCACTTTGTGGCTTTTATCCAGACAGTCAAAATGGATTAGATGCAGGGAATCAAACCGATCGTGTTGTCTTTTGTTGCTCATCATTTTTTCGGCTCACTTGACTGTTTGATATAAAAAATCAGGCCTTCTTTGCAGGTTTTTCCTTACGCAGTTTCCGCAAATCGCAGGTGATCATGGAAGAAGCCGCGATGCTGGTGGCGGTGGAAAGTGCAGCCGAGGCATGTATCAGGTGCCTGCGCAGCGGAGGAAAGATCCTGCTGGCCGGAAACGGTGGTAGTGCCGCGGATGCGCAGCATATTGCAGGAGAATTTATCGGTCGT
>CAZKYZ010000593.1:0-2274 GCA_964557055.1 uncultured Desulfobacterales bacterium | reverse complement strand
CACGTCCGGGATCGACAACAATCACTTCCTGAGGTTCCGGTTCTTCCACTTGAAGTGTTGCCATTCCCTCGTATTGTAAAGGAAACTTGTTGCTCAAGAGACCTTCTGATGTTTTTACTTGAATCTTGACGGTCTGGTTACTTCCCAGACCGGAAAGAGATACGGGGATAAGGCCATTGATCTTTTCGTTTGATTCCCATGTGACACCCGTCAGTTTATATGTGGTTTTACCATTTTTGAAATGTGCCGTGCAGCAATATCTCCAACGGCCGGGAGGAGAACCGTTTTCCAATGAGGAAAAGAGTTCTCCCCGGGTACGCAAAGTATGCCTTCGATCTTCGTGTTATTAAAAGTAAAATCAGCAATAGAATCCTTCACGGGAAGCAGGAGCATCGATACAACCAAAGCCATAAATAACCCACACCGGTATACGGAATTTGTTGAGCTATAATTATTTGTTTTCATAACGCGCCTCCTTTGTCCGGTTCAAACGGATAGATTTAACAATGGCAACATCCTGGCAAAAGCGATTTTGTCGCCTTTGAAAAATTTTTTATGTTGGTAACGTTCTCCGTCTTTTTTTTCGGGAAATTGTCGGGCTCGGTTTGTCCTCCTTGATTATACCTGTGTGTCCATTTGTGAAAAAAAGGTTCAATACAAAACGGTTGATATTGCCCCCAACAGGGAGTTTGGAAGAATATCTTATATCATTTCTGCACGGTACCAGTATCTCATTCCGGGGAAACAATTTTTCCGATTTTTGTAACCAAAACCGTTCATTACGTCACTCATATGGAACTGACATAAAAAGGAGGAACAAACCATGGAAAGCAAAAGGTGCTTCATTATCGTCGCCACACTCATTTTATTTGTTGTCGCATCAGCCGCCTGGGCAGCTCCCGGGAAATCCGCAGCAACCTGGAGTTGAAAATGGAACTGTTATTAACTGACAAAGAACATCGAATCTTTGTTGCTGGAACAGCCTCCAGGCAACTGCATTTTTCGTCTGCCTTGATCGTGATGCCGAATTTACGCCAATCGTTTTTGAATTGTTGTCCGTAAGGGCTGCCGAGACAAGCAACCCTGCAAGGATGCTTATAGACAACAGCGCTTTTGCTGGAATGGAAGGTGAGTATTCGTCTCGAAAAGCCGTGCACCTCCTGTCGGTTGGTTCCGCAAAAACAAGTTACAAAAAGGATCAAGCATCAGCTTTACCTGTATAGATCATTTTTTTCAAGGTGCTGGCATGGTCCGCACTCCTCACTTTACTGTACTACGCCTTTCGCTTTTGCGGATTGTTCCCCCCCCTTTTATACATGCTTGCTGACAGTTATCAACCTGTCTTTCACCCGATATTATTTGCTTAAAACCGGCAAAGGTATTATAAGCGCCCAATTCAGGAATCGCCTGTGTCCGACGCAGGTATTTATAAAATCTGGTTAATCCTTTTAACGTACAGGACATTTTTGTGCGAAAATTGAATTCTCCCGGCTTCTTTTACGGGTATATTATTGTAGCCGTATCCTTTATGCTTCAGGCTGCCGGCGTGGGGATATTCAACAGCCTGGGCGTCTTTCTAAAGCCCCTGATGACCGAGTTCGGCTGGCCAAGAGCCCTGATCGCCAGCACAATATCCATCGGCATGCTGGTCGTTGGAACAAGCGCTATTGTGCTGGGGCGCCTGAGTGACAGATACGGACCGCGGCTGACAATGACGATTTGTGGCGTTTCACTGGGCTGCGGGCTTATACTGATGGCCTCAATCACTTCGATCTGGCACATGTATATCTACTTGAGCCTGCTGGCGGGCTTCGGTCTAGGCGGAACAGACGTCATTCTTCTGTCCACGACAACCCGCTGGTTCGTCAGGACGCGGGGTATGATGATCGGTATCGTCAAGGTGGGAACCGGCGTCGGGATGCTGATCATGCCGCTGTTGATCAATTATCTCATCAGCGGCTTTGGGTGGCGGAAGGCCTTTATCGCCTTAGGCGTCATTTGCCTCGCTGCATTTTTACTGGGGTCTCAACTATTAATCCGCGATCCTGAAAAAATTGGTGTCTCGCCGGATGGGATGGAGGGGAATAATCATCAAAACGGGGAAACCGTGGAACAGGGGATGATTTTGCAAGAGGCGATTCGGACCTCGCAATTCTGGACCATCTGCGGGTTATATTTTATCATTCTTTTCTGCATAAGCACAATTCTGATTCATGTCATTCCGCATGCCATAGACCTGGGGATTTCTCCGTCCAACGCGGCCAATATTCTGGC
>CAZKYZ010000592.1:0-2281 GCA_964557055.1 uncultured Desulfobacterales bacterium | reverse complement strand
CTCGGACCCCTGGCCCCTTGAACCCCTGAGCCCATATGTTTATCTCTTTCTACTCACTCTTCACTCAAATGTTTTATACTTTTCGGTTTTAAAGCTGTTGCGAACAGCCTTCAGTCTGCTTTGCATTACATCAGGGACCGGAATGTCTTCACGGTTTCGGCGTAATTGTCCGTATTGAAGATACCCGATCCGGCCACGAATGAATCGACACCCGCCCGGCTGATGTCGGCGATGGTGTTGTGGTTGACCCCGCCGTCAATCTGGATAAGGGTCGACAGCCCCCGTTCCACGATCATTTTTTTCAGGGATCGAATCCGGGTGAGAGAGTTGCTGATGAATTTCTGCCCGCCGAACCCGGGGTTTACACTCATGATCAGGACAAAGTCGAGTTCTTCGATAATCCATTCCAGGCAAGACAGCGGGGTTGCCGGGTTTAATGCAACCCCGGCGCGGACGCCGTTTTCCTTGATAAGGGCGATTGTCCGGTTTAAATGGGTGCATGCTTCGGCATGTACCGATATCAGGTCGGCTCCGGCCCTGACGAAGTCGGGGATCAACAGGTCGGGTTTTTCGATCATCAGATGGACATCCAGGTCCAGAGATGTCGATTTTTTACAGGCTTCCACGATAATGGGGCCATAGGTCAGGTTGGGGACGAAATGACCGTCCATGACATCAATGTGAATCCAGTCGACCCCGGCATCTTGCACTGCTCTCAGTTCCGTGCCCAGGTTGGAAAAGTCGGCTGATAAAATAGACGGTGCGATAATCTTCATGCGGTTTTCCCTTCGGCAGGTTCATCGGTAGTACGGATATATATGGATTGGTACGGATAAGTCAAGCCGGGGAAATCGTCGGCTGCCGGATTCGGGGGGTGTGATGATTCGGCCAAAACCAAATCCCAAGCAGAACCGATGGGGCGCAGAGAAAAGTGTACGTGCTTCCGGCCGCGCCGGGAAAATCGTTTTTCTTGGGGATAATTATACAAAAGCCTCCCAAATAACAATTGACTTGGCCAGGGTCTGCCCATAAACTTGATCTATGGCAGAAACAAATTCAAGTCAGCGTGATAATCAGCCGCTGGTGCTGGTCGTCGACGACGAGCCCGACATATGCCTTACCTGCAGCGCATGGCTGGAAAAAGAAGGTTTCCGTGTAATGACGGCAGGCAGTTTTGAGCTTGCCGAAAAGGCAATCAACACGACAATCTTTGACTGCGTTCTGTGTGACATTGCCATCGATAACCGCAATGGTCTGGATCTTCTCAAACGAAATTCCGAGAAACGTCATCATCCCCAGTTTGTCTTTATTACCGGCTACCCTAGCATCGAAACCGCTTCGGAGGCCGTTCGGTTGGGTGCCTATGACTATCTCGTCAAACCCATAAACATGTCCACCCTTGCCAAAACTGTGAGGGGAGCCGTTAATGCCTGCCGGCTGCTTCAAGAAAAAGAAATCCTTGAAATTGACAACCAGAATTATCGTGAATCTCTGGAAGTACTTGTGGAGCAGCGCACACGAACGCTGAAAGAGAGAGAGACGCAATACCGGGACCTTTTTGAAAATGCCACAGACCTGATCCAGAGTGTGGATGTTTCCGGGAGATTCCTGCGGGTGAACAAGAAGTGGCGCAACACCCTTGGGTACACGGATGATGAGGTGAAAACACTGAATTTTCTGGATGTCATCCACCCGGACCACCGTTCTGCCTGTATAACCGTTTTTGCGGAAATACTGGCCGGGCACCGGCAGATGGAACTGGAAACGGTATTTGTAACCAAATCCGGCAAGGCCCTGATCATGGAAGGCAATGTCAATTGCTACATTCTGGATGAGAAACTGATTTACACCCGCGGAATTTTTCGGGATATCAGCAAACGGCGCAAGGCGGAACAAAAAATCGATGAACAGCACCGACTGTTGACGAATGTGCTGGAATCGCTCACCCATCCCTTTTTCGTCATCCAGCCGGAAGACTATACCCTGCTCATGTGCAACTCGGCTACCCTGAAAAACAGCGATTCGGATCAAAAAGCCTGTTATGCCGTACTCCACGGTTTTAAGGAGCCTTGCTGGAAAAGGGGTATTGATTGCCCCTTGATTCAGGTTATGAAGAAAAAGCAACCGGTCCGTCTGGAACAGAATCTGCCGGATCCAGAGGGCAACATCCGCAATTACGAGGTCTTCGGCTACCCGGTGTTCGGTAAAAAGGAGAAGGTCAAGCAGGTTCTCTGCTACAAGCTGGACAACACGGAGAAAAGATGCCTGGAATCCTTAGCCG
>CAZKYZ010000591.1:0-2283 GCA_964557055.1 uncultured Desulfobacterales bacterium | reverse complement strand
AAGTGTCGGCAGACTGGACCACTGTATTCGGTAAACTGACCGAGGTTGAACTGTTCGGTCGCGGCAAAGCAAGTGTGGCGAGCCTCAATGCTGATCTGGATGCTACAGTCAGAACCGAACTGCGTGAGCTGATGAGTGCGTCGAGAAACGCCAGAGCCGGACGTGCCGACGATAATCTGTATGCCGATGGTACAGCCCATCTGGGTGAATTGACAACGGCCGGAGCCTGGTTGAATCTTGGCGATATTGTAATCAATGGTGTTTCCGATGTGGTAGATACCCCGATGAAGGTGAATAGTCTGTGGATTAGCGACGATGCCGGAACGGTTAATATTGGTCAAACCATTAGCAGAGCGTTCATTGGCGGTAATGTTGATGAAGCGTTCTCGGCACGAATGGCCCGGAACGTATTCATCGGCGGTGATGCCGAAGAGGTCAGCGCCTGGAGACTGTCAAATACCAGAGTGATGGGTACGACTGAACATTTGAACATCGCTGGTAATAGAGCCGAACAGGGAGCTGTGATAAATAGCTTCTTTGGTGAGACCATTAGCCACAACTTTGTTTATAATCCGCTAAGTGCTGATTTCAATCCAGTGAGAGTTGTTCGAAGTACATTGAATTACTCCCCAAGTTATTGAGCAGCGTTAGAAGAAGTATTTAATTTCGGTGAGGTTTAATTCCTAAGCCGGATTTATTACAAGCTGAAAAAGGGCCCGATCTGATTAGTTTCAGGTCGGGCCTTTTGTATGCGCAAAATAAAAGGGATTTGGTGTAATTGCTTCTAAAAAAGGATTTTTTTCAGAGAGAGCATGTGATATTATGCTGATTGGATAAGGCTATTAACATTTCATTAAGTGAGATGAGATTGTTGTTGCAAAGAATAAATGTATCAGGAGGTTAGGATGTCAGAAGATGTCCAATTAAAAGCGTTTCAGGAACGACTGATGGGTCTGGGTCAGGAAATTGACCGATTGGGTAATACGGAGGTAGGCATTGAAGGCTATTTTCGGACGTTTCTGGAGCGTATGGTATCGGTTCTGGGTATTGGCGGGGGGATATGGCAGGTAAGTCCAGCTGGGGAGTTGGTGCGGATCTGTCACATGAATCTATCGGAGTCCGGCCTGGATGAAGAGGGTGGTCAGATGGCATTGCTGTCGGGGGCAATTGAAAAGATCATGCAAACGGCAGGTCCGGTGGTTTTGCCGGGCAAGGGGGCGTCGAATGTTTTTGACGGGGGAATGGGTGAGGCGGGAGTGAATGAATCGCCGAACACGCTGTTGTTTGTGCCGGTGATATCGTCACGGAAGGTGGCGGCGGGGCTGTTGTTGATTTCGCCGCCCCAGGTGGATCCTCGGGCGGTGCGTGGATATCTGGGTTTTTTGATGGGTTTGTGCGAAAAGGCTGGGGTGTTCTTGCAGCAGAATCAGATTTTGATGTTGGATGAGCAGCTGCAACGGGCCAGGCGAATCCGGGAATTTATCAGTTCGGCGCACAGCAGTCTGGATCCGAAACGAACCTGTTACGCGTTGGCGAATTACGGTCAGGAATTGCTGGGAGTTTATCGCTGTATGGCAGGGACGTATAACAGTCGGGGCAAGTTCCGGATGGAATCGGTTTCGGGGCTGGAATCGGTAGCGGTTAAGAGCAGTTTTGTCCGGGGGATTTCGGAGGTGGCCCGTGAAGTTTGTCGTAATGACAAGGTTTTGCAGGTTGACCAACCGGAAGCGGCGCAGATGTCAGCGGACGATGAAGATGATCTGGTGACGGCGGCGCGGGTATATATGCTGCAGGCCGGCTCGCTGGTGTTGGGGGTTTTTCCGATTCATTCGGAGGATCGCGTGGTGGGGGCGTTTGTGGTAGAGAAGGCCAAGGATGAGCCGATCGATCAGGAGCAGCGTCGGCAGATTGAATCGTTATTGACTGAGGTGGGTGGCGCACTGGCGCACAGTATGCAATATCGAAATTTACCGTTTTCGCCGCTGGTTCGGGGTTTGGGGGCTTTACGGGATATGGTTTATCGAATGAATTGGACCCGAAAAGTGATTTGGGCGGTGATATTAGCGATATTATTATTGTTGTCATCAATGTTCGGACCTGAAAGTCCTTCGTATAATTTGTAAATAATAGCGTTGTTTTTTATGTTGAAATCATTAATTTTTCCGGATGGAGTAACGCTATCCCCAACTTGCAGTACCATCCGTAAACCTGTAGCCTCCGTACTGACATAAGTGTTGTTGTAAATATTAAAGGAATATCCCTGCCATTTGCAGTTAACATTGC
>CAZKYZ010000590.1:0-2284 GCA_964557055.1 uncultured Desulfobacterales bacterium | reverse complement strand
ACTCCCCGAAATGTCCTTTCTTGCCCAGATTTTTGATCTTCTCTTTTAAATCCAGGTTTTCTCTGCGCAAATTTTCTCTCTCTTCGGCTTTCCGTAAAGCCAGATGGACCTCGTCTGATTTAAACGGTTTGGAAATATAATCGTAAGCCCCCAGTTTCATCGCTTCCAGAGCAGTATCAATGGTCCCGTATGCAGACATCATTATTACAGTGGTGTGGGAAAGCCTGTTGCCTGCGGTTCGTAAGAATTCCATCCCTCCCATTTTGGGCATTTTGATGTCGCAAAGAATAAAATCGTAGGTATGTCCCTGTATCCTCTCGAGACCTTCGATGCCATCACCGGCCGTTTCGACCTGATATCCGCTCCCGGAAAGCATGGCGGAAAGCATATGCCGCATATTCTTTTCATCATCAATGATGAGGATTCGCTTTTTCCCATTTTGAATGCTGGTCGCAGACGATTCTTCCATTACGGATCACCTTGGCTGCCGTGTTCGACGATTACCGGCAGCAGAATCGACATTCTGGTACCGTTTCCAGGCTGACTGCTCACTTTCAGTGTTCCTCCCAATTGATCGACAATCATATAGCAAACCGACAATCCCAGCCCGGTTCCTTTTCCAGGTTCTTTGGTGGTGAAAAAAGGATCAAAAATGGTATCTATTGCCTCGCTATCAATTCCGCTGCCGTTGTCTTCAAAAACGATGTCCATCCAGATCGTCTGGTCATCCCTGTATATATTTTTCGTTTTGATGCAAACGATGCCTTGGTGATCACCCTCTGTCTGCATTGCATCTACAGCATTAATGAGAATATTTAGAAATACCTGCCGCAATTGTCCGGAATCGGCCTGGATGACATCCCTTTCCGCAAAAAGCTCCAGAACAAGGTTGATATTCGCCATAAACGGCTGCACTTTTACCACGTCATGCAGGTCCTGGATAAGCTCGTGGACAGTTATCGGTTTATTGCTTTCCTGGACCGGTCTCGACAAATCCAGGAGCTGCTGAATAATTCGATTGATTCTCTCAATCTCATTTCCGGTTCTTTCAATAAAATCCCGTTTATCCGCGTCGGATAGCGCCGGATTTTTTAGCAGCTCAAGGTAACCCATCACGATTCCGATCGGGTTTCCGATTTCATGGGCGATACCGGATGAAAGCCTGCCGACAGAAGCCAACTTTTCCGCCCGGATTACTTCCTGCTGGGCATTTTTCAGTTCACGATTCGCCTTTTCCAAGGCAACAACAGCATTGCTGAGAGTATCCTTGTCTTTTGAAATACGCGTGACCAGTTGGTTCAATGCCCGGGAAAGGGAATGCAGTTCATTGTCTTCCTTGCGCACCTTGAAAAGCGCATCGTCACTGTCATTATACTCTTCAGCCCGTCGAATCAGACGCTTGAGCGGCCGTAAATAGATCCGATACAAACGATAGGAAGCGATTGCCGTGAGAATAAAGGTGTTGATGACGATATAGATGAAAATCCCCTTTTGAGACCATCGGAAGACATCGTAAATATTTTTAAGATCAAAAATCAAGGCTGCCTGCCGATAAGGGCCGCCATTATTTATAGGGCTTGAAATAATTAGGTAGCGACCTTGTTGCCAGAAATTCGCCCACATGCTTCCCTGGGACCAGGTCTCACGGGTTCCGATTTTTATCTTTTTGAATATTTCTTCCGTATGTGCAGACAACCGATCTGATTTTGGATGTTTCTGAATCAAAAGGTTGCGCTGCTCGTTGTGCAGTATAATACCTTCAAAAGGGGTGGTCGGCAGTATCTGTTTCAAGATAACCTCCAGATTACCTGCAACGGGAGGTGCACTGTCTTGACGGGCTTTCGCACTGCAGTCCGGCAGACTGTCTATCAACTGGAATCCGGAGCGACTAATCGTTTTGATAATCTGTTGTTCGGCGGTGATCGTGGTGGCAAAATATACCAGTATCATTCCAATCAGCAACAGGAAGGCCGTGTTGAATACGATACTGGATTTGATTCCTCGAATCATGCCTTTTGGGTCCGATCAGTATTTTTTCGGTTAAGCGTCACTACTATCAAAGTAGCATATATATTTGAGGATATCAAATAGATGAAGGGTTACAATTTATTCTGACAGTATGCTGTTTTAAGGGAAACAGATCATCCGTACGACGGTCGTACAGCGTGTAAAATGATTTCGAATTGGTGCAGCGGGCCCAAAAATGCTTTTATAACCATCCTATAAATAAAAAAACCCGGACCGTATAAATGGTCCGGGTTTTAAAAGATTTTCCGGCGGCGTC
>CAZKYZ010000589.1:0-2303 GCA_964557055.1 uncultured Desulfobacterales bacterium | reverse complement strand
GAGATGCCCGCCTGATATACCATCCTAAATATACTACAGCACAAAGCATGCCGGAACCAAAATATATGAAAATACAGACAGTTATCTTTTGTCTGGGTGTTTCGAAGACATTTTAGACAGATTTTTTCCCGTATATAGTAAAAAAGTTATCATATCTGGTGTTTCTGTGGTATGGTAATGCCAAGAAAGTCATGATAAATTATAACCACCTGAAAAAGAAAACATTATAACCGTTAATCACACCGGCACGCAGGCCATTAAAACCATATTTGGTAAATCGTAATTTATACACAAAGAAATAAGAAGTGTCCAATGATCGAAAAAAACAAATTTTTCCGGGAGGTTTCTCTACCGCTTTGTGAGTACCTGGATTTGGATACAGCCATTCACCATTGTTTGAAAGCGCTGAGCAGATACATGCCGGCAGACGGTATGACCATTCAACTGCTGGAACCCGAATTGAAATCAAGCCGCACCGTTTTCTGGGGGTTGGCCGGTTCCGGGAAAATCGAACCGCTGAAAAACACTATCGTGCCCATGCCTCCGGAAACCCGGAATTTTTTAAAAAAAACACCGCTGCCCGACCTGCGGGTCATCAATCGTCCGGAACTTGATCCGGTCGGCCGATATTTTATGGAAGCGATCGGCAACGACAACAACTCCAATCTGGCGATGTTTTTGTACAAGGAAAAGAAGCGTTTTGCCGTCGTTGTACTGGTGGCTACCGGGAGGGACCGCTACACGGAAGAGGACCTGAGCCTTTTCGCATTGCTGCGCGAGCCGTTTTCCCTGGCACTGAACAACTACCTTCAAAGCCGGGAAATCGTAAAACTCCAACAGATGCTTGATGAGACCATCGATAGGAAAAACCGGAAAATCAGCGTTGAAGATATCGTGGGCCACAAATTCGGGTTGCGCAATGTCATCAATCTGGTCCAATTGGTGGCGCCTCTGGACAGCCCGGTTTTGATCAATGGAGAGACCGGTGTCGGCAAAGAACTGATCGTGGCGGCCATTCACAATGCCTCTCTTCGTAGGGACGGGCCTCTCATCCGTGTCAACTGCGGGGCTATTCCTGAAACATTGGTTGACAGCGAGCTGTTCGGCCATGAAAAGGGGGCCTTTACCGGGGCCATCACCCGGCGCAAGGGGCGTTTCGAGCGAGCCGACCACGGGACCATCTTCCTGGACGAGGTGGGCGAGTTGAAACCGGATAGTCAGGTCAAACTGCTGAGGGTGCTGCAAAACGGGGAGATCGAGCGCGTGGGGGGCTCGGGACAGATCCAGGTCGATGTCCGCATTGTGGCCGCCACCCACCGAAACCTGGAAAATATGGTGGCGCAAGGTGATTTCCGGGAAGACCTGATGTTTCGGATCAACGTTTTTCCCATCGTAATTCCACCGCTCAGGGCCAGGAAAATGGATATCCCCGCCCTGGTGGATCATTTTATCCAGAAGAAATCCAGTGAGCTGTCAATCTATCCGGCACCGTCGCTCGGCAGCAGGGCCATCGATAAATTAACGAATTGCCCCTGGCCGGGCAATGTGCGGGAACTGGAAAACGCTGTCGAAAGAGAACTGATCCTGAACCGCAGCGGACCATTGTCCTTTGCCAATTTCAGCCCGACCGCCTTGCGCAAGAAGCAGCCCCGTGAAAAGCAGACAGACAATGACCCGCTGCCGCTCGATGATGTGGTTGCCGCCCATATTGTCCGGGTTCTAAAGAAGACCGGGGGGCGTGTTAGCGGCTCCGGAGGTGCCGCCGCAATCCTCGGCGTTCATCCCAACACGCTGCGGAACCGAATGACGAAATTGGCCATTCCATTTAAAAAAGCGCAATTGAAACAGATATGATGCCGCCAACCTTTCTCAAAGGACTTCGGCGATGGTTTTCTTGCGTTTGTGTTTACCGGGTGTCTGGTGGTGGCCGGCTGTATTTTCCGGTTGGCGGAGCTACAAGGCCTCATAGAGAGGGTCCGGCCGATTCGTAGTACAGGGTTTCCATCTTTTTGCGCTGACGCCCGATGATGTCCACCAGACGACGAAAATCCGGGTAATCGTTGGATACCGCCCTTCTGATTCGTGAAGTTTGCGATGGGCACAGATACCATGAACAAATCCAAGGCCGTTGCAGGCGGGGAAGGCGGCAGCCCCGATGGCCGGCATATCGGCAAACCGCTTGCGGACTGTCTATCGTCTGTCGCCGTGGCAGGCGGATACTCCTCAGCTTGAAAAAAAGAAGGTCCTGAAGATTGTAATAGGCTTTGGCGGAGAAACAGCAGGGAGACGGACAAAATCGGCAG
>CAZKYZ010000588.1:0-2303 GCA_964557055.1 uncultured Desulfobacterales bacterium | reverse complement strand
TGGCGACAAGGGCGCATTGTTGGTACCGGGGCCTCTTACGGCGACCACACCATGGGGGGAGATGTTTCGCGAGTGCCGGAGACTGGAGTTCCCTTTAAATAGTAGACTCGAATCTTCGCGCGCGCTTCGCGCGCGCTTGATTCTTTTCAGGTATGAATGCGCCCTGCGCGCGCATTCCTAATGTAAATCCAAGCATTGGGTAGCATCTCGAGCTCGACCACCGAGCAGCCACTGTTTCGTAAGAAAATGCGCTGGGCTCCCTCCGACATTTACCCCCCCAAAGAACATATCCCGATTGATACGTTTGCAAATCGGTCCCTGGACTGGAGTGTGGCCGTCGAAGAGTCCTAGGCCCGAACATGCACAATTAGAGCGAATTTGAATCAAATCTGAAAGCTCCTAAATTCAGAAATTGTGATTTCGGCATATGTATTACTCAAACATATAGAAGCGTCTAAAACCACCGCGCGAGAATTCTCCCAAAAAGGCAAACTACAAATTGCAAAAACACGGTGGCAATGTTCAAACTGGACCCGAAATATCATAAGATTGGCCTCTTGCAGAATACTGCATCAACCCGCCCCCGCTAAGAAAGAAAAGCTGCCAACCTACAACCACACAAAAACAACAGATCGGAGACCAAGTGGCACCAAATCGGCCCCAGAACGGTATCTGGGGGCCTCTGGGGTGGTACTGGGTGCGGCTTGAAAGGTCTTTGGGGGCCTTTTAAGCCCTGTGGGAGCCTATTGGAAGCCTCTTTGGCCCTTTTGGATAAGTTTGGGGCCCCTTTTGGGCCCCCAGCCTGGGCCCCAACAAATTGTCCGTCGCCATTCTGAGGGCCGAAAATTGCCACCGGAGTGGTTTCCAACAAATATTGGAAAACCTATGAACAAACCGTAAACATTGCCCCCAACGCGCACCCCAACAACCGCTTCATAGAAACATCCATTGGGATCGGCGGCACAAGCGTAAGCCTTTAAAGATTAAGAAGGAGACCCCGTGTCAAAAACAACTCGAATTCTTGCAATGCCCAACCACAAATGAGGCCCACCTGGGTCACTTGAGCTTCAACCTGATTTAAGGTCGATACTCCGCACCTCCAGATCAACAACATCTGTCCCAAAATGATTCCCAAATGGATACACAATTGTCCCCACGTTGACCCCAAAACGGCCCCAGGCCCCCCAGAGTACCTGCGGACGGCACCAAGAGGGGTCCGGAGGGCCTCCAGAAGGCCCCTTGAATAGATTTCGGCGATCCTCGAGGCCGTTTTGATCCGTTTGGAGCCCCCCTTGGATTGCCAGACCGACCCCAATTCAACGAACTAATTATCCGTCGGCAATTTTTGGGCCCCCAAAAGCGCCAAGGCCACCAAAGGCCTCCAATAGCAGCACAAGAAAGCCCCCAGAGATGCCCGAAAGCGGTCCCCATGGTACGTCAAGCGGATGTTTTGTAAGCCAACTTGGGCCCGAAACATGAGCCTTCCAAACCGACGGTCGCTCTGAAAAATGGTCCCCCAATGTGCCTAAATCGTTCTAAATTGGTTTTGATATGGTCCCCAAATGCTCCTCTACCACACCAAAACGGCGCCCAAGGGCTCGAAGTACCCCAAGATCAGCCCACGGGCAACAAAAGAGTGCCCCCGGAGGAGTCTGGAAGGCCTCCGAAGGCCTCTTGAAAGGATTTCGGCGCTCATCGGGGCCGTTATTGGCCACCTGCGGCACCAAGACGTCCCCAAACGGGTCCAAAGGACCTCTGGAAGGCCTCTTGAATAGATTTCGGCGAGCCTCGACGCCGTTTTCTGCCTCCTCTTGGATTCCCAGACCGACCCCAAATGGACGAACAATTTATCCATCGGCACTTTTTGGGCCCAGTGTGACCTCCAGGCACGATTTTGAAAACACAAAAACCGTATTCAAAACATTGAACATGGCCCAATAGCAACCGAAGAGCGCCCCCAAAGGGGTTTGGAAAGCCTCCAGAACGCCTCTTGAACGAATTTCGGTACTCCTCGAAGCCGTTTTGGGCCCCCATCTGGCCTCGGGGCACGATTTTGAAAAACACAATAAAACTCCAACGGAGGCAACGCGCACCCCAACAACCGCTTCATAGAAACATCCATTGGGATCGGCGGCACAAGCGTAAGCCTCGACTAAGAAGGAGACCCCGTGTCGGACCTGGTTAAAGAAAAGCAATTCTTGCAACTTCCAACCACAAATAAGGCCCACCTGGGTCGCCTGAGCTTCAGCTACCGACTGATTTAAGGTCGATACTCCGCACCTCCAGAACAACAACATCTGTCC
>CAZKYZ010000587.1:0-2312 GCA_964557055.1 uncultured Desulfobacterales bacterium | reverse complement strand
CCGGCAAGCCCGCAGGGAGCCGTCGCCGACGACGAAGAAACATGGCTTGTCCTTGATGCCAGAAACCTCCCCGCAGGAAAGAAGGTAAACCCGGCTTTGTTCCCCAAAGTTGTAACACCTCAGGGAGATTCCGTTTACGAGTTGAAAAAGGTGGATGAAGACGCCGTGCTGCAAAGAGGTATGATTCGATACGTGGAAACAGAAAATCCCGATGAATCCCTGTCGTCAGATACAGGCGCAATAGAACGAATTCTGGCTAGTGCCCGAATACTGTTCGGGACTGGTAAAGCCTTTGCCGATGACAAAGCCAAACGCAAAAAACGAAACCGCTATATTGTCAAACAGATCAACGACACCAGCGGACTGATGCAGACCAACCTGGTCATTGGTGCCAATGATGCCCGCAAGCTGACGGAAGCGGACGAATCGTCTGAAATCCTGAAAAAATGCAGGGTTATCGTCGTTGTCTCCAGCCCCATTGGTGGTATTGAAGGAGCCCTTCCGGGATTTATGGCTTCCCTCTCACCACCCTGAATCAACGCTGTTGAATGAAGGATCTCCATCCCCAGGTGGTAGATCCTATAATCCATTTGCGAAATGGTATGGCTTCTACAAAACGGTTAACCCAGATCCAGTTTCTCACATCGGCTCTGCTGTCTGCGGTGGTTATCGCTGCGGCCATTTTGGCTTACAACGCTGCCTGGTTCAAACGAACGGACTATCTTTTCTATGACATGCATTTCCATTTGCGTGGTCATATCCAGGATTCAGGCACAATAGTGCTTGTACTGATGAATGAAAAAAGCGCCGCTGTCCTTGGCCGTAAAAAAGGAGATTGGTCACGCAGACACCTGGCTGCAGCGATCGACAACCTGACTGCCGCCGGAGCCGAAATCATCGGACTGGATCTACTGCTTTCCGCCGGAGATTTTGACCCCCAATCGGACCTTGTTCTGTCCCGTTCCATATCGGAAGCAAACAATGTGGTTCTTGCCAGGGTTTCTTCTGCTTTTGGAGACGAAATCGAGCCACTGCCCATCTTCCAGGAAGGTATGATCGGAGACGGTTTTATTGATGTCCCCCTGGATGAAGACGAAGTGCTGCGGAAAGTCCGGTTCTTCAATGCAAAACCCCTCCAGAATGTCGGTCTGCAGCTAATTCCGGGGTTCTCTCTGGAACTTGCCAGGACCTTTTTGAACATCGACTTCGAACTTGATTTCAGCCTTGAAGACCATTTCCGCATGGGACCGGCCAATAAAACCAGTCTTCTGCTCCCGTACCCCGAATTACTGATCAATTATTTGGGTGATTATACCATTTTTAATAACCTTTCTTATTCCCGCGTGGTTACAAACCAATTCTCAAAAGAAGCGGTTGCCGGTAAATTGGTGATTATCGGCAGCAGCCTGACCACCCAAAAAGATTTTTTTACAACCCCGTTTTCACGATTCAACAACTCTTCAAAACAGTATGAGAACCTATTCGGTACAGTTGTACAGGACGTACTTGGCGACAAGGAACCCGGCGTTTCCTGTCATGCCCATGCTGTTGAAACAATACTAACTCAGACTTTCATCCGCAAGCCTCCGTTTCACTGGATCGTTTTATTAATATTTCTGGCAGGGTGTTTGGGATCGGTGTTCTATATCCAAAGCATCCGTATTTTTTGGGAGATCGTCACGCTTTTCGGATCCGCCTTTTTGATCGTTTCTATCTCCCATTTGCTGTTTCTGGAATACCGATTGTGGGTGGACATCTCCCCCCTTCTTTTCATATTGACACTTCAGTTTATTGCGGGCATTTTTTTGCAAAAAGCGTTCAGTCGCAAAAAAGCAGCAATAATAGCAAACCTTTTCGGTAAATATGTATCTCCCGGAATTGTTTCCGAATTGCTTAAAGGCGATATTAATACTGCCCTGGCCGGTAAACGCGAAAACTTGACTGTATTGTTCTCCGATCTCAGAAATTTTACGTCACTTTCTGAAAACCTTGGAGCGAAAAGCACCAGCAATCTGCTGAATGCTTATTTCGATGTGATGATACCGCTTGTTTTTGAAAACAACGGTACCCTGGACAAGCTGATGGGCGATGCCGTGATGGCTTTTTTTGGAGCCCCTGTCGCGTTTGAAGGCCATCCCGAAAAGGCAGCTACGACTGCCTTAAAAATGCTGGCAGCCCTGGAAAACTTAAAACGGTACGTGGACCTGCCGGGTGTTCAATCTCTGGAAGTGGGCATCGGTTTAAACACGGGCATTGCCACCGTTGGAAACCTGGGCAGCCATGATTTTATGGATTATACCATCATCGGCGAT
>CAZKYZ010000586.1:0-2312 GCA_964557055.1 uncultured Desulfobacterales bacterium | reverse complement strand
GGAACTCCTTGAAAGTCATTGATATTGCCGGGTCGGGATTTTCCGTGGAAGAGGATGAAAACAGTGCGGTGCTCGTGCCCGGAATGTTTCTGCCGGAATTGGAGCTCCATATTGCAAACAGTTTCAAAGCGCAATGCAAGGCGCAGGTCGTGTATAAGATCCGTCCGGAAGAAGCCGGCGACAGCAACCGTTTGAAATGCGGCATCGTCCTCATTGACATGAACCCTGGGGACCATGGGAAGCTGCTGTCTCTGCTGTATCAGGCCGAAAACGATAACGCCTATCTGTGCAATACGGTCGACCAGGACGAGCTTTGGGGTTTTTTTTTCGAGACCGGCTTTATCTATCCGGAGAAATACGGCTTTTTTGAAAAAAATAAAGAAAACATCAAAAAGACGTATGAAAAACTGTATACCGAAAATCCGGATATGGCCCGTCATTTCATCTATCAAAAGAAGGGCCGCATCCTGGGCCACATGGCCATGGTCCGGTTTTACAACAATTCATGGCTGATCCACCACCATGCCGCCCGCAAGACAGGTTCCATGAAAGCCGGACTGGCGGTGCTGAACCAGGTCAGCAGGTTTATCCATGATTCCCACCGGCTGTATTCAACGAAAATGGGTTTTGTGTTTTGCTATTACAGGCCCGAGAACAAATTCCCTGCTCACGTTTTTGGCGGGGCCGCCCGCAATATAGACGACCCGACGAAGTGTTCCATAGATACCTTTGCCTATTTCCATTTTCGAACAAAACCAATTCTGGAAGCAAAAATAGCGTCCTCCTGGTATCTGGTCAAGACGGAGGAAGAAGATCTGTCTGAACTGAAAAAATTTTACGGGTACCATTCCGGCGGCTTACTGTTGAAAACATTTGAACTTGAATCGGATTCGGAGGGCATCGACGAACTGGCGGAAGTTTACGCAAAGGCCGGTCTCAAGAGGGAAAGACATCTTTTTTCACTGAAAAAAGAAAATGTTTTAAAAGCAATTTTTATCCTGAATTTTTCAGATGTCGGCCTGAACCTGTCTGAACTGACCAACAGTATCACCACTATTGTGATTGACCCTGATGAATTCACAAAGGAAATTCTCTATTGGGCACTTTCCTGTCAAATCCAAAAGTTCAGACAGTTTGAAATTCCGGTGCTGCTTTATCCGTTTTCCTTTGGGGAAGGTGCCGGCATCTCTCCTATGAAATTATACAACCTCTGGATCATCAACACGAAATGCAGCGACCGGTATTTTAGGTATATGCAAAGATTTATTAAAAGACTTGACCACTGAAAGACACCGTGTCACAAAAACCGGATGCCTCTCAGGCATTATTGAGATGTGGCTGTCGCATAACCGTGGGGATGCCTTTTTCCGATATATTTTGTGCCGGACATAGCAGGTTCATCGGAAGAAAAGAGGGCTGCCCGGACATTTCCCAGTAGTACCCATTCCTTTTTGAATTTTGGGCGGATTGGTCAGAAGGAGTCGCCGCATTTGTTTCCCTTATGAATGGTGGAACCGGTTATACAATATTTAATTCAGCTTTCGCGGCCTTGCCGATGGTCTCTATCAGATACGGTTTTTTAATATAGGTTTTTACACCCAACCGGAGGGCTTTTTTGACACGTTCTGTTTCAGCAAAACCGCTGGTGATAATTGCTTTTTGATCCGGTTTGAATTGGAGAATCTTTCTGTATGTATCGAGCCCATCCATGCCGGACCCCATAATCATGTCCAGAACGATAAGATCAACGGAATGGTTCTGCATGTATTCGACCGCTTTTTCACCGCTGGAAACCGATTGGACGGTATACCCCAGAATGCTCAACATCTCAGACGCAATATCTCTTTGTTCTTCGACATCGTCTAAAATTAAAATCGACTCCCCCTTGCCCATGAAATCATCAATTGATGATATTATAGACTCTTTATGGGGCAGCGCCTGTCTGACCGCAGGAAAATAAAGTGTGGCGCTGGTTCCTTGACCTTCAATGCTTTTCAGATCAACATATCCATTATGGTCTTTCACCGTTCCCCAAACTACCGCCATGCCCAGCCCGGTTCCGCTTTTACCCATTACTTTTTTCGTGTAAAAGGGTTCGAAGATTCGTTCCAGATCCTTGGATGATATGCCGATGCCAGTATCGATAACACTGAGTGTGACATAATCGCCAGCTCTTACTTGGTCATAGCTATTGATCAAGGTGTCAACATACTTGTTTTCTGTTGATATGATTACTTCACCTGAACCCACGATTGCCTCTATTGCATTGTTGACCAAATTCATGACTGTTTTGGATAAATGGACCGGCGATC
>CAZKYZ010000585.1:0-2315 GCA_964557055.1 uncultured Desulfobacterales bacterium | reverse complement strand
AACGAACGCCCAACGCAGATATTGGGCTAAAAGACTTTTTTGAGATAGCTTCTATCCAAATCAAACAAAACTGCTGGAATGAATACCGCAATGGAGCATAGACCGATGCAAAACCGAAAACGCCTGGCCACTGTTGGAATCGTTTCCTTGCTGTTTATCTGGGTGCTCACCACCGCTGCAACCGCCCAAGAAGAGAACAAGCAGATAGGGTCAGACGTATCGATATGGTCTCCGGCTGACATCGAAAAAGCCATCGAGGATATCGACCTCAAAATCACCAGAAGCAAAACATTGGAAAATGAAGACAGCCTTGAACAGATAGGTATCACGCTGGAGGAGGCCAAAGAACGGATAGACACATACCGCACTTTGAAATCGGCTTATGCGGAACTGCTCACCGCTTTCCGTAAAACAGCCGATTACCAGAAAAACGAACCTGTTTTACGGGAAAAACTGGCCCAGCAACAGCAAACCGGTATGTCCCAGAAGCCTCCCTACAGCCTCGGTTTTTACGATACCCTGCTCAATGACCTGGCCGGCACGGATCGGCTGGAAGAAACCTTGAAACTCGAAATGCAGTCTGCAAAAAGCACCATCGACAACATTAAAGAAAGCGCCAAAACATCTCGAAGGCAATTAAATGAATTGCTGGACGACAACCGACAGCCGGCCGAGGGGCAATCCCGTATTCAGAAATGGAAAATCGAAACCGTGCGTCTTGACCTGGAACTTTATGAAATTTATGAAAATACCGAACGAAAAACCCTCGAAAATCTGGCGCTGGAGGAAAAACAGAACGGGTTGGAAAAAGAACTGCTTTCCCAACAGATCACATGGGTTCGGCAGCACCTTCAGGTCGATGATTCCGACTTGAAAAAATGGGTAGCGACGATTGAAAAAGAAACAGAAAAAATCGAACAGCGCATAAAGCAGCTTTCCAGTTCCAAGAAATCGGCGGACAAAGCCTGGCTGAAGGCGCAGGAAAACGCTCAAGCTGCCGGCAACCAGCAGGATGTCTTACTCCGGGAGATAAACCTTAAAAGTGCCGAATCCTGGAAAAAAACGTACCAGAAAATGCTGGAGCAATCGGAAGATATAATCCTTCTGCTGGATCACCAGAAGCAGGTTCTGCAACTTCGCAATCAACTCTTTAAAGGCGACCTGAGTCAGATAGAGGTCATTAAATGGAAAAATGATATCGAAGGGAAAATCAAATCCTCGGCGAACCGGGTCGCCCTCGAACAAATGTACCTGAACTCTTTGCTGAAGCAGATCGAAACAATCGAAGAAGGGATCACCAGGGAAAATGCCGCCGGGCCGGTTTTGCAGAAAATGAAGGATATGATCACGGCGCTACGCAAACAATCGGATTTCGGAATGGATTTCATCAGCGCCCTGCTTTCCGCCCAGCAACAGGATCAGCGTTTTTTGAACGAATTGAAATTGAAAACCACCAGCACACCGCTGGCAACCCGCCTGGCGGCGTTTAAAAATCAATTGGAGAGTATCTGGAATTTTGAAGTATGGGTGATCGACACCAATTCGGTAACCGTCGGCAAACTATTCATCGCTCTTTGCATCCTGATCATCGGTATGATTGTTTCCAAAGTCATTCTGCGCTTTGTGGCGGTCCGCCTGCATAAAAATCTGCACATTCGCGAAACAACCGCCTCCACCATTCAAAAACTACTGCTCTATTTTTCTTACCTGATGGTGCTTTTGCTTGCCTTAAAAACAGTAAATATCCCTTTGGCCGCTTTTGCCTTTGTGGGCGGTGCCGTGGTTATCGGCATCGGTTTCGGCGCCCAGAACCTGATCAGCAACTTCATCAGCGGCTTTATCATCATGGCGGAACAGCCCATCAGCATTGGGGATCTTATGGAAGTAGACGGCGTCCTGGGCAGAGTGGAAGAGATCGGTGCACGGTCGACCCGAATCCGCACGGGAGCCAATATTCATATCCTGGTGCCCAACAGCAGCTTTCTGGAAAAAAACATTACCAACTGGACACTTTCCGACAATAGAATCAGGACATCCGTCCGTGTTGGCGTGGCTTACGGTTCTGATGTGGAAAAAGCAGAAGAACTTCTCTCAAAAGCGGCCGGCGACAACCCGAACGTACTGACGAGACCTTCGCCTTTCGTTATCTTCGAAGACTTTGGCGACAATGCCCTCATCTTTGATGTTTACTTCTGGATTCACATTCAGGCCAATATGGAGCGGCGCATTATCGAAAGCAAAATCCGCTATCGGATAAACTAAATTATCCAGTAAGCCGGAATTGTGATCGCTGTCCCGCAGCGGGACATCAACCT
>CAZKYZ010000584.1:0-2359 GCA_964557055.1 uncultured Desulfobacterales bacterium | reverse complement strand
CCATGTGAGCGGTCAGGGTGGATTTTCCGGCGCCTGATGGTCCGCAGAGGGCAAAACTTTTTCCGCATTGTAGAAGCGATAAGGCTCGGTTGCAGATGCGCTCATCCTTTGGGCCGATAAAGGCATGGGCACCGTGACGGGTGTCGGCAAAGGGGTGATGGCGGTAGCCGAAGAACTCGGCCATGGACGGACGGCTGCTGTCTTGGGTCATGATTTTCCTCCTTTGGGGTGATTGAACCGGTTGGCATTGGCGGATTTGTTCAAAAGTAGGGCCGGTCGCATGTCGCTGCCGTAGTAAACCCAGGCGTTGTCCCATGGCAGGTAGAAGATATCGGCTTTTGTTCCGGGCACACATCCGGGCACTTCGAATATCCGGCCGTTGAGCCGGATGGTGGCGTCGTTGTAGACGCGGCATCGGCGCTGGATGCAAAACAGGTTTCGCAGGTCGGCGACTTCGGGCAGGGGGCGGCAGACATTTTCCATGCTGAGCCGTTTTTGCAACGGGCTGATGCCGATGCCGCGGTGGATACGCTGGTGGTACTCGGCCAGGTAGTCGGCCAGGTCGGCGTTTAGCCGGTCGATGGTTGAGGCGTGCTGTTCACTTAAAAATTGCTCTCTGACTGTTCTAAAAAATCGTTCAACTTTTCCGCGCCCTTGGGGCCGGTACGGCGGGGTATGGACCAGATGGGTGCCGAGCCTTGCACAAACCTGTTTTAAATGGGCACTGGCGTAACTGGGGCCGTTATCGGTGTAAAAACGCTGGCAGACACCAAAGCGGCGCAGGGCGATCATCATCTCGGTGAGCAGCACCTCGACGGTCTCGTGGAAGTAGAACCGGGCGCTGATCACATAGCGAGAGGCGTCATCGATGATGGCATGAAGGATCGCTTTTTTGGTCCGGCGCCCGTCGCGCAACTTGGGGCCGTGCATGAAGTCGGCCATCCACAACTGGCCAAAGGCGTTAAAGGCAAAGGCGCGCCCGGTGCCGGCAAGCGCACTTGCCTTGGCGTCTCGATGGAGTTGCTTGGTGGTAGCGATTCTGTACAGGGTGGCCCGGCTGGGTCTGAGGCCGTTCCAGACGCCGTCGGCCAAAAGGTGTTGAAGTATTTTCGCCAGGGTCCAGTTGGGATGCTCTTCACGCCGTTTGGCCATGGCTTCGACCAGAGACGGCGCCACATGCTGCCGACCTTTGTCGCGGCGGGGTTGGTTGGCCAGGGCTGCAAAGCCGCCCTTGCGATAGCGGTATAGCCATTTCCGAAGGGTCTCTGTCGAAAGCCTGTCGGTGCTGCCGTCCGGTCGGATAAAGGTTTTTGATGCCAGTTGTTCCAGCATTTTGGTCAGGGTCGGATCATTGTCGCCGTGGTGAAGCAAGGGCGCAATGATCCCATAGCGCCACAGGGCCTTTTGCTCAGGATCGGGTTTTTCGGGTTTGCTCATCGCTGCCAGCTCCTTGCATGAGGGTTCAGGTTCCCGGCAGCGATAGCAAAGTTATTGTTATTTCTAAATAATCGTTTTGTGTTGGTGGCCTATGGGCTCAATGGTTCCGGGAAAAAAGCATAGGAAAATACCCGGATAAATCGTGGCCACACTCCGGGTTCGAACGGTGTTGGCGGCAGACTGCCGCCGCCAATTTCGTCGCGGACCAAATCCAGGGTCCAGACCATCCGGTTTAAGGCACGTTTGACGCTGCTCCATCCGATGTTCAAGCGCCTGGCGCACTGGCTGACTGTGTGGTGATCGTCAAAATGATGGTGGTAGATCTGAAGCAGGATGCAAAGGGGGATACGGCAATACGGCAGAAGGCCGGAAGGCAGGATCGAAAAGGTCTTGCGAGGGCAGTGCGGATTGCCGCAGCAGTAGCGCTGTACCGCGATTCGGCCCGTGGCGCTGTCGAAGCTATAGCGCCAGTAATGGCCGTGGCGGCTAACTCGGTATCGCTCACCGCATAAAGGGCACCGGCAATCAATTTGCAGGTTTTTCTTGTCTTTTGAAGAAAGCAGCAATAGCATGATCCAGCAGATCGGGGACATGGGCAAATCTCCTTGGGCGTAGACAACCCTGGAATAGCACATGTCCCCGCTCTCTGCACCTGCCAACGTGGTCCTGCGATTTTCTATCCGCGAAACTTTTTGGTTTTTCTCAAATTTAATGGTCTGAAGATTTTGCCACTGGTGGGATAACTTGAGACTTTCTGACTATCGGTAGGCATTTAAAGGTGAGACCTTAGACTGGAGCGCTTCGGCTAATTGCTGGGTCTGGTTGGCTGAACTCGCAAAAACATGCCCTGCAGGCAAAGCCCCCCATACCAAAACCGCAATTAATAGCATCAACCTTCCGAATGATTTCAAGCGTTGTCTCA
>CAZKYZ010000583.1:0-2363 GCA_964557055.1 uncultured Desulfobacterales bacterium | reverse complement strand
CTGGATAAACTCGGTCGACAGGCCGGACTGTGCCAGGGCGTCTTTAGAGGCCTGGCAGGCATAGTAGGCCACCGCGCCCATGGTCTTGCGGTCGCGTCGTTTGAAGTCATACGTTATGGGGTAGTCGACCGTCCCGAAAACGCCGCAATAAATGTGTTTGGTAAGCAGGTCGTCATTCTTCAGCTTTTTAACCCCGGAGACACCGTTTGCGAGGTTTTTAACGATCGTTTCTTTTGTATTGCCGATGGGGGTGATGGCGGCGCAACCGGTGATAACGACTCTGCGTTCCATTGTGATTTACCTGCTGTTAAGGTGACTCTTCCGAATTCTGAGAAGACGCATGGTGGCTCCGGTCCAGGTTTTCCACGTAGTCAACAATCTGGTTGATGGTGCGGATCTCCATGGCCGCTTTCTGTTCCGGCCTGGAAAGCTTTGCAGCGATGAGGATTTCAATTTCCCTCAGCAATTCAATGGCATCAATACTGTCAAATTCGTAGATCTCGCCCAGGTCTTCGTCACGGCCGGGATTTTCAATTTCAAACTGTGCCTTGAAGATCCTGAGGATCTCTTTTTCAATTATTTCGCGTTTCATAGACCTCATTGTTTCGGACTTAAAGTCCCCTGCCGCGCAGGGGGGCAACCAAACTTAAGCAAAGATGCCGGGTTCCCGGTTCAGCATTCCTGGTTCCAGGTTATTACTTCAAGCCCTTGAACCCTATCCCTTTGAACCTGTAACCATTATAACAAGCACGCCCCTCGGGGTTTCCTTTTATGCAGGCTAACCAGAGCCAACCGTTTCGCGGTCAGCTGTTTACGCCTGCGGTTGCGGACACGAAAACGAAACATACTATAAATGCGGGAATAATTCAAAACAAGAAACAGCGCTCACGCACTTCATTGTTTCTGTCTGTCAGCCGCCGCACCGTTCGAATCCAGAAAAGGTTCGAAGTGGTACCACTGGAAAGGATGCTCTTTAACCGCTTTCTCCAGAAGGGCCGCGTAGTGGCCAGCGGCCCTTTGAATCGCCGCGGCTTTATTATCCCGGTCAGTTTTTGCAATAAAGATCGGTTCCGCTGCCCGAAAATGATACCGCCTTTTCCCGGTACGCAAGGCAAAAAAAACGACCAGGGGTGCGCCGGAGACCATTGCCAGGGCAAACGGCGCTTCAGGCAGCCGGGCCTTTTTTCCCAGGAAATCGACCTCAACGGCTGCCTGGTCGTCCCGCCAGAGCAGATCCCCGGCCATGGAGACAATCCCGCCGGCACGCAGAAACCGGATCCCCGCGATGATGTCCAGGGGCGATCCCCCAGCTTCATCGACGCCGACAATGCCGATGCCGCTGTTTTCAACGGTTTCTTTCTGGAGTCTTTCAATCTCCTGGCTGTCCCGGGAACCCATGTACAGCAGCAGCCGCAGACCGGACAGTTTTTTTTGCAGCAGGCGCGCCGCAACCTCCCAGTTGCCCATGTGGGACATGAGCAGGACCCCGCCGTTTTTTTCGTCAATAACCGTTTGCAGCGTCTGCTCGCCCTGAAAGGTATACCCAATGCCGACGTCGTCCTGCAGCAGGAACCGGTCCATGAAAACGCTGGTAAAATTCTGAAACTGGCGCCAGGTACACAAAAGGTGGTAGGCTCTGCTTCTTAGGGGAAATAAAGTCGCGTAAAAACCCAGACCGACCTGCACACGGCCAGGGCAAAGCAGGAAATATCCTGCGGCAATGCCCCGTGAAACCAGCCTGAAAAGCCACGGCCCGCAAAGCCGTGACAGGGTAACCAGAGATTTATAGAAGCGGGCTTTCATTTATTATCGGCTCCGGGACCACAACTGCGGGGTAAAAAACCGCCGGGTGATCAGGCGGCTGAAAGTGCCGGTGTTGCGCAGAAAATCCAGAAAAGGGTGAAAATGGGATATACGCAGAGTGTCTTCCCCATAGACAACCCCGACAGGGGCCTCGATGATTGGCAAGCCCTGCCAGCAGGCTTTTACCAGGACTTCAATTTCGTACTGGTAACGTCTGGCGCGCACTGCCAGGTCCAGGGTTTCGGGTATGGGGTAAACGCGAAAACCGCTTTGGGAATCGGATAGCCGGGGGCCTCCCGAAACCCACACCCAGAAATTTGAAAAGGCTTTTCCGGAGCGGCTTGTCCAGGGAGCTGCGCGCATACCCTGACGACACCCGACCACGATCGGCCTTTGCTGGTCTGAAATTGTTTCCAGCAGAGCCAGGGCGTCTTGCGGATTGTGCTGCCCGTCTGCGTCAATGGTTATGGCCCAATCGGCAGTGCCCGCGGCTGCCCGCATGCCCGTTTCGAGGGCGGCGCCCTTGCCCCGGTTTGTCCGGTGATGCAGAAGCGTTACCG
>CAZKYZ010000582.1:0-2376 GCA_964557055.1 uncultured Desulfobacterales bacterium | reverse complement strand
CTCGATCCGGAATGTCAATCCAAGTGCATCAAATTTCATCTCACGATAGCTGCAGTACATGGAAGGGATATCTACGGTAATGTGGCGTTTTTTGTATATGTCTTCCCGGATTTCATAGACACGCTCCGAAAGGATGATGTCTTTTAGCAGGGACAGGTAATCCAGCAGCATGGTAAGTTTTTTTTTCAGATCCGGCTCCGCGATGGCCTGCTTCAGTCTTTTCAGCTCCGGAAAAGCGCTGGATTTGATCTGGATGAGGTACTGCCCCATGCCGATGAAATCCAGGTTGTATTTCTGGTGCAGCAGTTTGTAAAAGGCGGTAGCCAGCAAAACCCGCTTTACATCTTTCGGATCGATGTCTTCTGCGTCGACCACACAGCCGTGAATCTCATCCTCCGGCAGGATGAGGAGGTCATCGGGAACCCGGATGCCTTTGTTCTCAAGCTCCCGGATCACCCTGCAGACCCCGTCCACGTGTTGCCCCTCAGACGCGATCTGTTCGTAGATGTTGGGCGGTACGTACGGTAAAAGACCGGATTTGTCCCTGGTTTTCCAGAAGCCGATCACGGCTTCCATGAATCCGATAACACGGTTGCTGCTCTCCACGTGGCTCTGCTTGCGCAAAAAATGAATCAGGATATCTTTTCGGCGGGTTATCTCGTCCAGCCTGGTGGAGATGTCCCTCAGTTTGCCCTCCGCCCCGATATCGTTGAAATAGGCAGGGAAAAGCCGCGCCAGCTGTTTTACCAGGTTGTACACCGGTTCGATATTGCTGTTGAGCAGTCGGGTGATATCTCTGGGGAATATGTCGGTGTCCTTGATAAACACGCCCCCCAGGGAAAGATAGATCGTCAGGGCCGACATGAGCCGTGACGACCATTTCGGGTTGAGCTCAATGATTTCCAGCCAGGTCCGGATATTGAGTATATGGGCCGGGTTCACTTTGATCTGCCAGTCATTGCCAACCCCACCGATCATAGGCGTCTGAAAACCCATATCGATAACCGAATCGATAAAATAGTTGATCAGGTCACTCTCATCGGTTTCATAAACCCCCCGTCCCATGTTGAGGGCACAGTTGAGGGCGGTGGCAGGGTATTTTCCAGACCACTCCTGCAGGATGGAAAAGGTTTTTTTAATGAGGTTGTAAATTTGGCTCGGCTTTTCATTGGAAATCAACCAGGTCAGCGTCCGATTGATATCCCGGAGGGCCTCTTCATGAATAGCGGTCAAGCCGGAAAGATTCATGATGTGAAACAAAAAAAACACCTTCCAGCGCTTACAGGCGATATCCTGCGGGTTTCCAGCGACCAGACGCCGGGGAATATTGCGGTAGATCTCGACAATCTGGCTGTAGCCCGGCAGTTTTGCATAGGCCTTTATTTTGGCGGCCACGGAAAGATCGTTCGCAGCGTGGATATGATCCATGGTGTTTACATATTCCTGCAGGCAACGATGATCAATTTCGCTGAAAATATCCTCTGGAAAATCTTGCGAGCCATCTGCAATTTCTTTGCGAAACCATTGCTGCAGATCCTTTTCCGACAGCCAGATCATAAATGTATGGCGGTAGTAGCGGTCCAGAAGACGGAAAAATTCGGTACACCGGTCCACCACCTCCACCGGGTGATTCAACAGGATACGGGCCAGCTTGCGGAGCTGGCAATAGCTGGTCACAAAACGGAAAAAGGTCGGATCGTCAAAGTCCGCAATGGTGCCGAAAGCTTTTTCCAGAATAACGATAAACCGCTCGAATTCCCGGCCGTCTGCCTGCATGATCTTTTGGACAAATAGAAGCAGGTTCTCGGCAGCGTCGGATCGGGTTTCTTCTTCCCTGGCGCTGTCAACGGCAATCAGAAACATTTCGATAAACAGCGCTGCCGTCTCGACGCCCTCGGGATGGGTTTTCATGAGATGAAAATAATCGAGGGAATAACCCCTTGTTTCACGCACGATAAACTGCCAGTTTTTATACGGGTGCGACAGTTCTTTCAGGAATGTTTCCAGGTTCTCAGCCAACCCGTAATAGCGGGACATCAGCTCCTTGATGACTTGGTAGCGCGGGTTGATCTCGACATCAATATGGTAGTCGGCGATATTGACTTCCAGCGCTTTTGACTTGATGGTGTTCATTTATTAAAAATACCAAAACCTTCCTGTTTTTTCAAGCGTATTCAGATGGCGATTGAAATGAACCTCCCGGTAAGCCGACCTTTAGAGGCTGACGTAAACTCAGGATTGGCGTGTAGCGCGCAGAAAACATAGGCGCAGAAGGCCAGGAGTGTATCGCGTAGGGCAGCATAGAGCAGAGAGCATGGCGCAGGGAGGGGGGAAAATTATTTCGAATTTAGAAAACAGGTTCAGTTTATTCGTAAA
>CAZKYZ010000581.1:0-2377 GCA_964557055.1 uncultured Desulfobacterales bacterium | reverse complement strand
GTTATTTTCAGGGCTCAGTTTTCTGACAATTTCTTGATATTCTTTATGCGACCGGTAAGGTTTCCAGCCGTCATCCTTGCGTAGCAGGTCGATATTGTCAAATCCATATTCAACGGCGATGTTCAGCCAGCGCCAGGCCGCTTCCGTATTCGATTGGGTTGCATGGATCGATGCGATGTTGTAGCAGGCGACCGCATTGCGCGCATCGGAATCCAGAATGCGGGAAAAATAGTGCAGCGATTCCGGATAACGGCCAGTTTGTTTATAGATGACCGCCAAATCGGTGAGCGCTGGGATGAAATCCGGTTTATGCTCAAGGGATCTTTGAAGATGAGAGATCGCCTTTTCGGGGTCTTTCGTCTGCAGTTCCTTGCCGCGTTGATATTCTAGTAATGCGATTCCGTTCTCCCGGTTTTTGCGTGCAACCTGAAGATGAGGGTTCAGCGAAAGTGCCTTGTCGAACAATAGAACAGCCTCTTCGATTCTTCCGGTTCGCAGACAGACCGCGCCATGATTGGCGTATGCTTCGGCGTAGGCCGGGTTGATCTGTTGAGATTGACGGTAATGCTGTTCCGCTATGTCGAATCGTCCTTCCCGATAATATACATTGCCGAGATTGTTATGGGCAAGAAAGTTGCCTTCGGTTACGGAAATGGCCCTTTGAAAGAGCGATTTGCTGTTTTGCCAAAAGGACAATTGTTTGCGGGTGATGAGAGAAAGGCATAAAATTACGGCAATCATAAGACATACTATCATCGTCGACCGGGCATGCAAGCGTTGCAGGATTTCCGTCATACCCCAGGTGAAAAGGACGTACAGGCCAACAAAGGGTATGTACGCGAATCGATCTGCCAAAGACGGCCAGAGGCCGGCCTGCAGCATTCCGGATACTGGAACGAGGCAGCCGACAAACCAGAACCACCCCGTAAACAAATAGGGCCTGCGGTTGGCATTTGTGATTGCCAGGACGGATACCGCCGTTAACAGAAAAATAGCAGCTACCAAATGGAAGGTGTCTACTTCGGATGGATACGGATAGAGAAAGGCCAGATTGACGGGAAGAAAAAAATGATTCACGTATGTGAGCACGGAGGCCAGGGCATTGGAAAGTCGAAGAGAGAAAGGAACCATTTCAAAGGATACACCCAGACCCGGCCTGGACAGGGAATAAGATGAAATATAGACGGAAATAAAAGCGATCATGATTAATGGAACTTTTTCAAGGAGTATGCGTCGAATTTCCGGTTTTTGTAAAAATGCGGGAATGGATGAAGGACTGGAAAGCCCCTGAAAAGATAGTCTTTGTAACGGCCAAAAATCCAGCAGTAAAAGGACAAACGGGAGGGTGACCAGAATCGGTTTGCACAAAAGACCCAGTGCAAAAGAAAACAGGCAAAAGAGATAACGATATGCAGAGGGGGCGCTGGCGTATCGACAATAAAGCAGACAGGTCATCATCCAGAAAAAGCCGCTTAAGAGATTTTTCCGTTCAGCGATCCATGCGACGGATTCGACGTTTATCGGGTGAAGCGCAAAAAGTAAAGCAACAAAGGCACTTTTCCAGAGGGCTCCCGTCAACCTGTGGATAAGAAAAAAAAGCAGGATTGCATTCAGGGCGTGAAGACAGAGATTCGTAGTGTGATGCTTGCCGGCATCCAGTCCGAAAAGCTCAACGTCCAGCATGTGCGAAAGCCAGGTCAGGGGGTGCCAGTAGCCGACATCATTGAACCGGAACGCCCACAGAATGCTTTCCGCATCCAGTCCTTTCAAGACGTGGTGGTTTTCGGTGATGTACAGATTGTCGTCATATGCGATAAATGGAGAGGTGTGAACATTATCGTAGGCAAGAAAGATGGTGATTGGCAGCAGGAAAAGGAAAAACAGTGCTGGAAGCTTTCGAAGGGGTTCAGGCATAAAGGTTACGACAGCCGGGCGCCGCAGGTTGGGAGTGGTAAAGGAGGGAAAACCCGGCCCTTATATTTCAAGAGACAGTCCGGAAAAAAACAGGGGGAAGATAAAATCTTCCCCCTGTCGATTGTCGCAAAAGTAATGAACGTTGTTTCCACTACATGGAAGTGGTATAAACGCCGGCTTGGTCCCACTGCGGGGTCTGTGATCTTTGGTATTCCGTCGGGCAACGGCTGCTGCCGTCGGTGATTATAATTTCGATTGAGTTGACAGTACCTGTAATCTGGGCTGAGTTGGTCCCGGACAGTACAACACTAAGTGCGGCCAGATCGTCTTCCAGGTTTACGTGTGACGGGATGGCATAGTAATTTGCCAGATTGTTGGAGACATTGGCACCATCGGATTCCGCTGCACTGCAGAAAGCTTTGTTACGGTAGGAAATAAAGTTTGGAATGGCGATGGCGGCCAG
>CAZKYZ010000580.1:0-2377 GCA_964557055.1 uncultured Desulfobacterales bacterium | reverse complement strand
GGTGGGAGAGGGCGAAAACTGCGTTCACCCCCAGTAAAATTAGAAGCCCAGAAAATGGGGCTACGCGTTATTCAACCGAAAACAGTGATGTCGGATGAATTCAGGGATGAAATGAATGACCTGGAGCCGGATTTTTTCGTAGTGGTTGCTTTCGGCCACCTTCTTAAAATGGACTTGCTGGCGGTTCCGAAAATCGGGTCCGTTAACATACATGCATCCATCCTCCCCAAATATCGAGGGCCTGCTCCGATCCAATGGTCGATCATTAACGGTGAGAACGAAGCAGGTGTCACCTCCATGTTCATGGATTCCGGAATGGACACCGGAGATATACTGCTGGCCGAACGGACAGCCATAAACAGGCAGGATACAGCCCAGACGCTGCATGATCGTTTATCGCTAATGGGGGCTGATTTGATTGGCAAGACACTTGAAGAATTTGGAAAAGGAACGATTACACCGGTTCCGCAAAACCACGCTGAGGCAACTTATGCGCCCATGCTTGTAAAGGAGACCGGAAGAATTTCCTGGAATAAAACAGCCGTCGAATTGGATTGTTTTGTTCGCGGAACCACTCCCTGGCCCGGTGCCTTTACCTTCTACAAGAACAGGCGATTGAAAATTATTAAGGTGAGTTGTATTCAACAGAAAACGAACAAGAACCCTGGTGCGGTAGTCGAAAGTTTCCCCGGGGAATTGTATGTTGCCACTGGTGAGGGGATCCTCTCCATCGAAGAGATACAGGGGGAATCCGGAAAACAATTGAGCATTAAAGAATTTCTCGCCGGCCATAAAATACGTCCAGGAGAGCTGTTGTCCTGCTCGGATACCTGTAAACAGTGATGGCGCCGGTTGATGCAAGAACGGCGGCAAGCAACTTACTGAACAGCCTTGCTGAACATCAGAAAACGCTTGACACGCTATTGGCCGAAAACGAGGAATGGCTCAACCGGTTTTCCCGAACGGACAGGTCGTTTTTCAACAATTTGGTTTTTGGTGTGCTGCGCTGGCGCGCCAGGCTTGATGGAATTATTGAGCGGGTATCGAAAACACCATTACAAAAAATCGATCCTGCTGTTTTAAACTTGTTGAGGATCGGCGTTTATCAGTTGATCTACCTTGACAGGGTACCCGCTTCGGCCGCTGTGAACACAACCGTAGAAATCGTCAAAAGGTGTTCATCGCCATGGGTGGCACGATATGTCAATGGTGTGTTACGGACTATTTCCCGCGAAGCTGTTGACACGATTCAAGCGCATTCTCGCAAGAACACCGCGGAAACGATGGCCGATACGAAATCTTTTCCCGTATGGCTGATAAAACGATGGATCCAACGCTTCGGATATAAGGAAACCGGAAAGCTTTGTGACACCATCAACGATATTCCAGCCATTTCGATCCGGGTGAATTCCATTAAAACAGAACGGATGAATCTGAAAAAAGAGATAAACCGTGACGTTCGAGATTTGCTGGAAACAAAATATTCTCCCGTAGGGCTGACATTTCGAAAACCAAAAAGGTCCATATCCAACATGGTGACTTTCCGTGACGGCTGGTTCCAAGTTCAAGACGAGGCCGCTCAACTGGTAACCATGATGATGAACCCAATGCCCGGAGAAATTGTGCTGGACGCGTGTGCCGGGTTTGGCGGTAAAACAGGACATATTGCCCAGATGATGCAGAACAGCGGCAAAATTACAGCCGTTGATTCCAATGCTGCCAAGTTGAAACAATTACACCTGGAAATGAAGCGTTTGGGTGCAACTATTGTGGAGACAAAGACATTTGACCTTACGGATGATCTTTCCGGTTTCCCCAAAGAGGGGTTCGACCGTATTTTGCTGGATGCCCCCTGTTCCGGTATCGGTGTGATTCGAAGGAACCCCGATATCAAGTGGACAATATCGAAAATGCAGGTGGAGCAGTGCAGCCGTCGACAAGTTCGGCTGTTAAACGCGGTCGCCTCTATGGTAAAGGTTTGCGGAACGATTTGCTACTGTGTATGCAGTACGGAACCCGAAGAAAATGATCATGTCGTCAAACAATTCCTGGCCGCCAACCCAAAATTTGCTGTTCAAAAAAATAACCTCGGACTTCCCGCAGCAGCGCAAGGCCTGTTGACTCCGGAAGGCTTTTTAAGGACGAACCAAACGGATAATTTAGACGGTTTTTTTGCCGTCTGTTTCCAGAGAAAAGAGTCATGAAAAAATTTATTCGATCCTCGCTGCTACTGCTGTTTTTTCTTGGAGTGACTGTTTTCACCGCGTACTTTTCATTCTCTTTTTTTATTCGGTCGGATGGCACCATCGTAGTTCCCGAACTAATCGGAAAAGATGTCGTTTATGCGTTGGAGGTCCTAACGGATCTTGGGTTGAAT
>CAZKYZ010000579.1:0-2378 GCA_964557055.1 uncultured Desulfobacterales bacterium | reverse complement strand
TGACACCCTTGCTACTTCTTATACGTTGGCCAGAGCGGTGAAAAAAATAGGCCGATTTGATTTAATTATTTGCGGCAGACAGGCTGTCGATGGTGACACGGCACATGTCGGACCATCACTTGCCGAAAAATTGGGCATTCCACACATTAGCTGTGTGATAAAAATAGAAGAAGTAACGGATGAATATATGGTCGCAGGACGTATGACCGAGGGGGCAATCGAAAAAGTAAAGCTCTCACTTCCCGGACTGATTACGGTTTGTAAAGGAATCAACGAACCTCGCCCGCCGTCATTGAGAGGTAAAATTATCGCTGTGAAAAGTGACATTACAGTGTGGTCTGCTCAGGATATCGGTGCAGACCCCGGCAAAATCGGATTGGAAGGTTCCCCTACCAGGGTTGTCAAAATGACCACACCACGACACGAGCGGCAAGGGCAATTTCTTGATGGCTCAGTCGCTGAACAGGTAACGGATTTGGTATCTAAACTCCACCAGAGGCAAGTATTGTAAAGGAGTGCGATATGGGTATATGTGTAATCGAAGAAAAATGTAAAGGCTGTAAACTGTGCGTCAATGCATGTCCTTTCGGTGCTATTACGGTTATAGAAAAGTTGGCCCGGATCGATTTAGCTAAATGCAATTTTTGTGGAGCTTGTGTCGATGCCTGTAAAAAATTTGGTGCTATCGAACTGGTTCGCGAAGAGACACCGATTATTGACAAGACTCGATATCGAGGTGTTTGGGTATTTGCCGAGCAGAAAGAAGGTCAAATCGCCAATGTTACGCTTGAACTTCTCTGTGAGGGCAGGAAATTAGCCGACAAACTCGCCGAACCTCTTTGTGCGATTTTGTTAGGAGAGGCGGTTGCAAAGGTTGCTCGCGATTTGGTCTGTTTCGGTGCCGACAAGGTTTATCTGGCGCAGTCGCCGCAATTGGCGGTGTTTATCGAAGATGCCTTTACAGAAGTAATAACCGGAATTATTAAAGAACATAAGCCCAACATAGTTTTACTCGGCGCCACCGCTATCGGGCGATCTTTAGCTCCGAGAGTAGCCAGCCGACTGGAGACCGGATTGACCGCGGACTGTACAGGCCTTGAGATAGACCCGAAAACCAGAAATCTGTTGCAGACCAGGCCGGCCTTTGGCGGCAATCTGATGGCTACTATAGTTTGCCCGAACCACCGTCCGCAAATGGCAAGTGTGAGGGCTAAAGTTTTCAAACCTGCCCAGCGAGACCAGATGCGTATCGGGAAAATCGTCAGATATGATTATAAAGATCACAGCTTAACTCAAAGAGCCCAACTGCTTGCGGTAGTTAAAAACGCGGCAGAAACAGCCAATATAGCACAAGCGGATATTATAGTCGCAGCCGGGCGGGGTTTGCAAGACGGCGAAAACTTCAAAATTATTGAACAGTTGGCTCAGGTACTGGGCGGCGCAGCCGGAGCTTCGCGTGCTATCGTAGATGCAGGATGGGTCCCTTACGCTCACCAGGTCGGACAAACAGGCAAGACCGTTCGTCCAAAGCTGTATATAGCCTGCGGTATCAGCGGTGCCATTCAGCACCTCGTCGGAATGCAGTCTTCGGAAACAATTGTAGCGATAAACAAGGACCCAAAGGCACCAATTTTTAATGTGGCGGATTACTGCATTGTCGGTGATGTGCTCGAAGTTGTTCCTGCCTTAATAAGAGAAATAGAAAAAACACGACCCACCGAGCAGGCTGAGCTTGTTGTAACGGATGTCGAATTAGAACAACAGCTTGCTTTGAGTAGTTAAGAAATCTGCACAGAACTTTTTTGCAGGAGGATTATTTTTACCATGCTGAAAGAAGCCATAGCTAAAAACAAAATTACGTTGCGCAAAGATTATCTGACAACGACTGAGCTTGCAAAACTCTGCGGTGTGTCACGTTTCACGATAATCAACTGGGTTAATCGCGGTAAAATCAGAACAATGAAAACTACCGGAGGTCATTGCAGGATTCCAGTTTCTGAAGCAGTATCTTTTTATGAGTCTTTTTACAAAGAAACCGGCGACGTCAAATCGCAATCTTCTTGCCACTGCTGGGAATACCCGCAGAAGACTAATTGCAATAAAGAGTGCAAAAACTGCCTGCTGTATAAAAGCCGGATCAATTACTGTTTCGTGGTTGTACGCCAGTTTGGCAAAGAAGTGATCCACTGCGGGGGTGATTGTATGAGCTGTGATTACTTCGAGGAGTTTTTCACCTCTTACGGCGAAAGCGAGCAGCTCAACAAAACTCATGACGCCGAAATTGAAAGAGCTGCCAAAGACATAATGGCATGAACATTCTCGGGGAGCCCTCCGGGAAGTGAATCCCCCGCGCTTCGCGCCGCCCCCTTTGATAAAAG
>CAZKYZ010000578.1:0-2388 GCA_964557055.1 uncultured Desulfobacterales bacterium | reverse complement strand
CCTGAAGCAGCAGACGCAAAAAGTGAATCCGGATTGGGAAACAGTGTTGCGGACCTATTCAGACCTTATCGTTGAGCATGTGACCCGTTTTGATTCAACAATCTGCAATTCCTGGAAGGCGAATTACGAACCCCTTCCATGAGCACCGTTCGAAACGCCGTTGGCCCGGCTAAAAATTTCCGCTGCGGCGATACGTATAGGATTTGATAAATGAATCAAGAAGCAAAACGGAGGGCCGTGTGGGTGCGAGACCTGATTGTTCGGTTTTGCCGGGAGTCCGGGGAGAATACACTCCGCCTGAACCATGCCGAAGAGGCGTTTCAGCAGCCCATAGTCGGTTTTTCTTCCGGAGACGATCCGCTGTATGCTTTTTTTCAGCAAGATATCGGTTCTTTTTACTGGCACCCCGCGGACGTGATATCTATGGCATACCCCGATGCCATTGTTCAGCCCTATAACGTGTCTATTATCAGCTATATATTACCGCAAACCCACAAAACGCGATCGGAGCAACGCAAGGAAAAAGAGTACCCCTCGAAACGATGGGCGCATGCCCGAAAATATGGGGAGCAGTTTAACAACCACATCCGGCAATACCTGGTAAAAGCCCTTATCAAAGAAGGGTTTCCGGCGGTTGCTCCGGTGCTGCTTCCGGGCTGGAAGCAAGCGGAATCCCCATTGTACGGGTATGCTTCGACATGGTCGGAACGGCATACGGCATATGTATCCGGGCTTGGAACATTTGGCGTCTCGGACGGTTTGATTACCCCTTTGGGAAAAGCGATACGGGCCGGTTCCGTAGTTGCTTTGATGAAACTGCCGCCTACCAGAAGAATATATTCAACGCACAGGGAGTTCTGCCTGCATCATCACAGCGGTAAATGCCTGAAATGTGCCCAGCGTTGCCCGGCGGGGGCCATTACGGAGGCAGGGCATAACAAAGTGAAATGCAAGCAATACATCCGTAAAATTACGGCGCCCCGGGTGGAAGCGAGCCTGGGGTTTCGTGTCAACGCCTGTGGACTGTGTCAGGTCGGAGTCCCGTGTGAGTCCGCTATCCCCATACCCGAAATACGCAGAAAAGTGACGGCTGAAGCCGCCAGCGCATGACCTGCCCGCAGCCCCTCTTGCATTCTGTAAAAAGGCGGTTATGGTAATGAAATGTTGTATGCTACGGATATTCACAGGAGGTGGACATGTCGGAAAAACCGCATGGTGCCGGTAAAAGCAGTTTTGACCTGATCGATCGGGATAAATTGTTTGCAAAACTGGATCTGCAGCGTGATACGGTGCTTTTGGACCTGGGCTGCGGGCAGGGGAATTATACGGTTGCCGCGGCGTCTTTTATTGATCCGGGGGGGCATATATACGCCTTTGACCTGTGGAAAGAAGGTGTTGAATTCCTCCGGCAACGAGCTGTATCGGAAAAACTTGTTCACATTACGGTTGCAGTGGCGGATGCCGGTGAAAAACTGCCGCTCGGTGACCAGACCATCGATATCTGTCTGCTGGGGACGGTCTTTCATGATTTCGTTCATGGCGGGACCCATGCAACGGCTTTACAGGAAGTATATCGGGCTCTTAAAGTCGGTGGCCGCCTGGCCGTGGTAGAGTTTATAAAACAGGATGGCCCCCCCGGGCCGCCGCTGCATATTCGACTGTCACCTGAAGAGTTGCGGGAGATCATCACGCCCGGCGGCTTTACGGAAGTGCGGACGGAAAACCTGGGGCCCGACACTTATCTTGCGATGTATACCCGCCAGAATGAGACCTGGCGCCCCCCCAAAGCGATTCGGTAAGGAGTAAACGGGTATGAAAAAAAACGTAACAGTAGAAATTTTTTCTGATTATATCTGACCCTGGTGCTATTTCATTACCGGGAGTATTGACAAACTACAGCAGGAACACGCCGCACAGGTCATCTGGAGGGCCTTTCCCCTCCACCCGGATACACCGGAAGAGGGGCGTACTCTGGAAGACCTCTTTGCGCATATGCCGGTCCGGGTGGAAGATATCCTCCACCAGCTGCGGCAAAAAGCGGATCAACTGGGGCTGTCCTTCGGCGACCGCACCATGACGTACAACAGCCGTCTTGCCCAGGAGCTGGGTTTGTGGGCGGAAACGCAAGGCCGGGGCAAAGCCTTTCACAGTTTGGCTTTTCAGGCCTATTTCGCAGATGGGAAAAACCTTGCCCAAAAGGCAGTGCTGCTGGAATTAGCCCAAAAGGCCGGGCTTTCGGTAGTGGAAGCCGGGAATGTGGTGGATAAACGGCTGTTTCAGGCAGCTGTTGACGCCGACTGGGAACGTTCCCGGCAGTTGGGGATCACCGCTGTCCCGACCTTTTTGGCGGATGGAAAAAAAGTGGTGGGTGCCCAACCCTACGAAGTG
>CAZKYZ010000577.1:0-2395 GCA_964557055.1 uncultured Desulfobacterales bacterium | reverse complement strand
TAGTTCTTAGGTTTGCTCTTCCGAACTACTTTTCTGGCGGCCATCCATATCAACCGATCCATGGCGTGGCCCACGTAAAGGGTAAAAATAACTTTCGGCTGGTGGCGCTCACAGTAATGCCTTATCTGGTCATGGATAGACATTGTCCGCATGCACTGCGGAACCGATCGCGGGGAAAAAGCACCCGCTCTCACCCTCCTTTCCATCCCTTTTTTGTTGAAGGCACTTGCCGCCAGTTTGGCACTATCGATACCGTAAGCAATCAGATGGCGCAGCAGGTTTTTCACCGAAAAAACATCGTCCAATAACAAACGGGCTTCTGTTCCCTGTTTTTGCGCTTTGGGTTTCAGATGTACTGTTTCCGCACCACTGATGTTCCCGAGAAGCAGCAGGCTGGTATACCCCTGTTGACTCAGGACTGACTGGATAGCACCAAAATAAAAATCATCTGTCCAGGAGAGATGTTCTTCATTCGTCAGCCAGGATACAATCAACGCATCATAGGTGCCGGACAGGGTGGAAATATTTCTTTTGCGTTTCAGCTGCTTGCCGAACCGCTTTGCGTATGTGGAGACAGCTTCCAGCCGGGTACGAACAGAACCAACAAACCGGCTATCTTTCTGGTTGTTGATGCATGCTCCCCCGGGACAAGGAAGCAGCTTCCGGTAAATTTGCATGCAAACCGGGTGCTCGCTCAATACATGCAGGTAAGGATTGGCCATCATCACATGATTCAGATCCGGCTCATTTAAAACGGCATCACATGCGTGAGTCAATCGGGAGAAATGATCAAAAAATGAGGGTTTTGTTGTTATCGTTTTTGGCCCAAATATTCTACGATGTTTCGCACAGCGTGCACTTCCATATCCACGCGGGTCTCGTAATTAAGCGTAGCCTGGTGAGGTGTTAGAATGACGCGTTCATTATCACACAGTGGACCGGTATAGGGTTCCAAAGGAAACACATCCAACCCGGCACCGCTTATCTGTCCGGAATCAAGCGCCTGGGACAAAGCGATGTCGTCCACCATTTCTCCACGGGCTACATTGATCAACCACGCCCCCTTTTTCATCCGGGCCAACTCATCTTTTCCAATCACCAGTTTGTTGTTTCCTCCGGAAGCGTGAATGGAGACAATATCTGCGCGTTGCAGCAACGTCTCAAAAGTCACCATGGAAACACCGTTTTTCTGTGCCCATTCTTTCTGCGCCACCGGATCATAGGCAATTACCTCGGTTTGAAAATGATTCACCATTTGGGCGACTTTACGGCCAATTCTACCGAGCCCAATCAAACCGACGGTTTTCCCGGATAACAGGTTGCCGGGCACCCGTTGCCATTTCCTGGCGCAAGTAAGTGCGTTTACCCTTGGTAATTGTCTCATCAAGCCCAACATCATGCCAAGGGTCAATTCCGCCACGGCTAAAACAGGCTCATCGGGTGTATTCAGCACGGCAATATCTCTAGTTCGGCAGACATCGAGATCGATACTATCGATGCCGACACCAACCCGGCTGATACAGCGTAAATTGGGCATCATGTTAAGGGTTTCTTCTGTATAGGGCTCCACACCGGCGATCAAACCGATACAGTTGCCCCCTTGCCGGAGGACTTCCTCCGGCTGCATTCGTTTTCCCGAAGGATTCAGCTGGAAAGTAAATGGGCTCTGCTCCAGCTCTTTCAATGGTTTCCGGGAATATTCCGCAAAAGTCGATAAGGTCACCAGTATGTCAAAATCACTTTTCATATGTTGCCCACCTATGCCAGTTTCTGTCGCAATTCGTTTGCGATTGTTTGCATGTCCGGAAATATCGGTGCGATTACGCCTTTTGTATCCAACCCACTGTCTCTTCCAATATAATAAAGACCACATTCAGCAGCTGCAATATAGTCGGTGAACGCGTCACCAATAAATACAACCTCTTGCGGATGAAACTTATTTTCCCGAAGTACGTACCGTATGGCATCTTTTTTCGGCGTCGGCGGGTTTCCAAAAATACCGCTAAAGCAGTCGAAAAGGTTCCTTGCCTGGAGAATTTCACGCAACTCCCCTTCAGGAGTATGCGAGGAAACAAAAAGGGGGATTTTCTTTTTAAATTCCTGCAAAAGTGCCGTGGCGCCGAGTACCTCCGGGCAATCGATCACCTTCTCTTTTACCAGTCTGGAAAAGCTTTTTTTCATTTGCTGACGTTCAATCTCATATGCTTCCCCGGAAAAACCCATTAATTCCCCGACATAATAGGAAAACTTTTCCATGCGTGGTTTCGATTGAAATTTGCGGTGGTATGCCATCATCCTGTCCGCATATTTCGGATATGTCGCGAAAAGCTGCAAAAATGCATCGGTTTTGATTTGGTTCGATTCAACAATGACACCGTCAAAATCGAAGATTATA
>CAZKYZ010000576.1:0-2396 GCA_964557055.1 uncultured Desulfobacterales bacterium | reverse complement strand
TTCTCCATATATCAACACCGCGATAATAGCTATTTTTACAAGACAACACTGGAATTATATTGTGTAAAAAAGATGGGTGTTATAGCGCGCGCACAGCTGATGCCGAGGGCGGTCATCATGATGGCGGTAGGACCCGCTTACAGATCGATTGTACCTCCCTTGTGCGGATCCTTCAACTCCAATTCGGGTCTCTCCAGAATTTTCCCACTGGGTGGTTGGGTAAATTTTGGATCAGGTCTATTCCGGAGGGTGTCCTCGTTTACTTTCATGCGAATGTTGAAACCGCCGCTCATTTGGCTCTTTACATCACCGTTCAAAGTTTCAATGCGGATGGCATACTGGGAGCCGGGCTTGATGTTTCTCCCGATTTTCCAGTTGAATGAACCCCTGTCGGCAGAAAATCCCATTTGTGGAGATAAATTCGCCACCTTCTCTACCCCGTCTTCGACTTTCTTGAGCAGCACAATCTTCACCCGTTCGGTGACGCCGGTAGCTTTCCATTCGATGGTACGGGAATCCCCGATATACCAGGTTTCCATGCCGCGGGATGATGTTAGCTGGATGGTACGAAGCTGTCCAGGCGGTGCGGAACCCGGCTGATATACCTTTCTCGGGGCCATCTCCGCCACCCCCTTACGCAAAGTTTTGACGGGGGCCAGTGCCTTGCGGCGGGTGCCGGCATCCATTTTCGTGGACAACTGGAACGGCTCTCCGTAATTCCAGACGGAGCTGTTCTCCATGGACTGCACCAAAATACGGTATTCACCCGGCCGGACGTCCTTCAGATCACGGCGCCAGTAGCCGCTGTTCTCCACGCCCGCCTCCGGAGTGAGCGAGTGGCGGTAAAGCCCCTTCAATCCCAGGCCGCTGCGGGCAAGGAAGACCTTCACCCGCCCTTCGAGGCGTTCGCTGGTCCAATGAATGTGGCATTTATCTCCCAGGTAAAGCGTTTCCCCTTGTGCAGGCTTGGTCACGGATATGACCGGAGGGAGTGTCATCTCCGGGTCGATATCTATCAGGGGCGTCTGGCTGAGGTTTACATGGTCAAATACTTCCCAGAATATGGCGAGGTCGAACACTATATCGGAAGTGGTGACCGTCATACTGGCGGGTACGTTCGGGCCCTGAAAGGTGATCTGGGTGGTGGTCACCGTGCGGGCATGGGCCGTTGCGGCCAGGCAACAAAGCCCCAGAATCAATATAATGATGGTATGTAAAATTGCTTTTTTCCGCATGGTTTTCATCCTTGTAAAGATACGGGCTCATCGGCAAAAAACTTCACGGAATGCCGTTTCGCTTCTATTGATGCTAAAAACGTCCTATGCCACCTAAAACGTTGTCGTCCGAGCATTCGTATACCACATATTGAAACGTCGATGCTTCCGGACACTCTCCCCCCCCTTCCGCGTAACATCCAATGCCCAGGGCCAGGCATTCGTTCCCTTTTCTGGCAACGGCTATACTCATCACGACCAGATCGTTGGTCATTATCCCGTAGAACTCGCTGCTGGGAACCGCAATAAAGCCTTGGTAGGAGCCGTTCAGGAAGAGATCGCTGCGTGTTACTTGACCGGTAGACGCCCCGACAAACGGATATACTCCGCTGTTCACGTTCAAGGAATCAAATTGGTCATTGTCTTCGTCATCGCCACTATTGAATATAGCAGTATAGCCCACCACCAGATCGGCCTGCCGCCAATTGGCCGGTATGTTTTTCACATTGATGGGCACACGCACGGTGAGATTGGTGATGGGTTCCAGCTGCCCCAAAAAATTTTCGGAATGCAGCTCCAGTTGGCTCAGGTCGATGGTCCAGCCCACCACCACCTGCGGCAGGGCCAGCAATACAAAGACGCAGGAAAGTAGGGCAAAACGCTGCCATTCGATTCTGGATAATCTGTGTGCTCTCATGTTTACCTCCCTTTTTGTCCCTGAATGCCGCCAGCATGGTTATGCAGACAAAGGTGTCATGACTACGTTTTCATCCTATTCGTCGCGGTTGCGCTGGAAAAGGTTCATTTTTTATTTAACACTGTTTTCGTATCGCAGCAAATTCTTTACATTAATCCTTGTTATTATAGTTTTTAATAAATGCTGATAAAAGATAGGAAATAGGATATCGCAGATTTCCTGGTGGTTTGAATATCTCCATATATCTGCAATCTGGCCAGGTTGTGATAACGGCAAGATATCCCATAATACCAAGATTATTCCGTGGTTGAAACAAACCGACGTCTACCAAGGACTATTGGCAACAATCCTCGGTTCAGATATCCTAAACATCCATGCAGTTTTGGCTGATTTGTGATATTGACAAGCTATCTCAATCCACCCATCCAACCAGGAGGCAACATGTCGACTCAGGCCAACAAGATCCAGACGCACAGATTTGAATA
>CAZKYZ010000575.1:0-2397 GCA_964557055.1 uncultured Desulfobacterales bacterium | reverse complement strand
AAATTCCAGTGAATAATTTCCACTCGGGAATCCTTTATCAAGCCGGTTTTTCGGCGCCGGGCGATATACTCCTCGTATATTTCCGGCAACCGGCGTTTTCCCGGTCCCGGCGATTTTTCCAGGACCCCTCTTTCCTCAAGATACCGGGCAAAGCCGGTCATGGCCGCCGATGCCTTGGTCAAACGGCATTCGGACAGAAACACGGCCCGGCTTTCAGGGAGGACGGCCTTTTCCGCCGGCCATCCGCGTTTTTTTGAAATGGCCTTGAAGTATCGCAATATCCATTCATGGCTATCGATGGTCCGGATCGAACACCCCTTGTCGACCATCCAAAGCAGGTAGTCATCCACCCATGTTTCCAGTTTTGACGGTTTCATGAAGTCCTCCATCTATCGCTTTTTTGAAAACTCACCGACAATGAATTGATGAAGCTGATCCAGGCGGTTTTTCAACCCCTTGATTTCCTTTTCCAGGCTTTGAATGCGAAGCTCGATGTGTTTTTGGTCCGGCAAGGTCTCGGGTACATTAGATGCCGGCAAAGAACAGAGGATGGAAGAAAGCGGGTTGAGGCCGGAGGATGCCATCCGGTGAACGGATGCGGGAATTTCACGGTTGTGTTCGGGTCCGGTCCATTTTGAATCCGTCCTTTTTATTACGCCGGATTTGAGCAGGGGCGTAAGATATCCGGCGCTCTGAAGAAAATCGGTCTTTCTGACCGCCATCACCATGTCGATGGGATTGAGATTTATTTTGCAATCGAAGCAGCGCGCGAGATTGGTGGTTTTTTTCACCGAAGTGTGAAAGGAGGCGCAAAAAGGGCATTCGAACCTGAAAATACCGGAATCGATATGATGACGAATTCCCAATCCTTTTTCTATCACTTCCCGGACCGAAACACGATTTCCCAGATCGTGCAGAAGCTGTCTGGATAGCCGTTTGCTCCTGGATTTTATACCCTGTGGCGGTTTTGTGACATACTGGTCCGTCGATTTGAGGTGTTCCGCCTTTTTGGGGCTGTTTTTCATTGTTTTACCCCTCGATTCGAGTAAAAATCGCCGCTCGATTCGGAACATAGCATACATCATGGAGGCCGCCACACCGTGTCTTGTGGTGGCGGAAACCGGGGGTTCAGGCCGACCGGTTTGGGTATTTTATGAAGTTCCGATTCGGCGATTTCCCGCAATTGAGCGAGTATCGGATCGTCTCCCAAAACAGAACGGAACGAGGTGATCGATGGCAGGCAATTTTTGAATTGCGCCGGAAACAAAAGAATCATAATTGTCAAAACTTCCAGAACATAATCCAGGCGGCGTTTCAGCCATCTGAAATCGGCTGCCAGATCGAAGATCCTCTGTTCCACATTCATTTTTTGGGCTGCCGATCCCAGATCCAGGGAGGAAAGGGGTATATCGGTGTTCAGCGACACTTCCCCCGATCCCGAAGCAATCTGGTCCTGGATGATGGCCTCTTCAACCATCGAAACCGCGATTTCGATATCGACAAGGGGGCCTGAAAGCCGGGATGAAAAACAGTCCGGAAGCAGGCTGATGGTGATGTTTTCGGTGGGGCAAAGGAAGCGCGGTATTTTAGTCCCGTTCGGAATGGCACGAATATAGACGCCATGGAATAAAAGTCGGCAATCATGGTCGGTGTGAATTGGACACCGGGAAATTCTGATATATTTCCAGGATTCATTCCGAACATATTCCTCAGCGGTATGATTTGTCGGGCATCGAATCTGCATTTCATTATTATAACATGGAGTTCGGGCTTTTGTGTTGAAATGGGATCTGGTTTCTGATATCAGGTGCATATTGATGACGAATTTCGACCAGCCCCGCCCAATGCGGGATAAGCCGCAGGGTAACGCGCGGGGTATCTTTTTTTTGATTTAGCGGGTTAAGCGGGATGTGGCGGGCGGCAGGTTACGCTGGGTAAAAGTGGCAACATAATGAAACTCGCAACATAATGATGGTGATGTTTTCGGTGGGGCAAAGGAAGCGCGGTATTTTAGTCCCGTTCGGAATGGCACGAATATAGACGCCATGGAATAAAAGTCGGCAATCATGGTCGGTGTGAATTGGACACCGGGAAATTCTGATATATTTCCAGGATTCATTCCGAACATATTCCTCAGCGGTATGATTTGTCGGGCATCGAATCTGCATTTCATTATTATAACATGGAGTTCGGGCTTTTGTGTTGAAATGGGATCTGGTTTCTGATATCAGGTGCATATTGATGACGAATTTCGACCAGCCCCGCCCAATGCGGGATAAGCCGCAGGGTAACGCGCGGGGTATCTTTTTTTTGATTTAGCGGGTTAAGCGGGATGTGGCGGGCGGCGGGTTACGCTGGGTAAAAGTGGCAACATAATGAAACTCGCAACATAACGCC
>CAZKYZ010000574.1:0-2410 GCA_964557055.1 uncultured Desulfobacterales bacterium | reverse complement strand
GTCTTTACCGCGGGTTAGTATATTTATTTTGTCTTTTTTACGAGTTGTTTTTTTTGCTACGATAGGGTTTATGCGTTAGTAAAAGTGAATAATGACCGTGACAATTATATTGGAATAAAATAAAGCATCAATATTGCAGATACGCGCTGATTCACGATGAAGAAAATTTTAGCGGGCAGGCACTGCCTCGAACAGCAAAAAGCAGTGCCGTTTTGAATATGCGGAAAAATTGCCAGCCGCTCGGAAGGATCCGTGAAAGCGGCGTTTTGTTTGCCCGGCCTGCAAAACCGTAAGGATGCCTGGAGACTGATATGATCGATTCTAAAAATGAAAAAAACTGGTTCACCCGAAACTGGAAATGGGCGGTTCCTTCGGGCTGCTTGGTGGCCCTGATTTTTTTGGGGCTGTTTGCCGGCGGAATTGTGTTCCTGGTTTTCAAGGTGATCAAACAATCGGATGTCTATGCAGAAGCCTTGCAGATCGTGGCCCAACATGACGCCTGCCTGGAAGCCCTGGGAACGCCCATCGAGGACGGCTGGTTTGTTTCCGGTTCTATCAATACCAGCGGATCGTCCGGGGATGCTGATCTGGCCATACCCATATCCGGTCCATACGGGGAAGGGACCATTTTTGTCGTTGCCCGAAAAAAAGAGGGCAGGTGGCATTATGAGGTTCTGGAAGTTCAGGTCCAGGGTCAGGAAAACCGTATTGTCATAATCGAATCTCCATGATTCCATCTTGAAGGAACAGGCCATCCGTGCTACCTTCAGGACCGCCCGAAAACCAGAAAAGGAATGGAGATAAGAGATGAAGAAAATAGCTATCGGATGTGACCCCAACGCTTCAGAATTGAAAGAAACCATTAAAAAACACCTGGAAGACCTTGGGTACGAATGGGAAGACTACGGCAGCGATGACCCCATCTATGCCAACGTCGCTTTTACGCTTGCCAAGGCGGTGGCCGACGGCAAAAATGACCGTGGAATTCTTATTTGCGGCACCGGCATCGGGATGAGTATCGCCGCCAACAAGGTTCCCGGCGCCTACGCGGCATTGTGTTCGGACGTTTACTCCACCGATCGGTCCCGCAAGAGCAATAACGCAAATATCATGACCCTTGGTTCCCAGGTGCTCGGATCCCAGTTGGCCAAAGAGCTGGTGACGGTCTGGATGAAGGCCGAATATACCCCCGGTGGACGCTCCGAACCCAAGGTGCAGAGAATCTGTGATTATGCGCAACAACACCAGAAATAATGGAGAAAAAACGTGCAACAACTATCCCGAGATGAACGCGTTACCCTCGAAAAAACCGCCGTGCAGGTACGCCGAAATGTTTTGAGAATGATCAGGGCCAGTCACGCCGGCCATGTCGGCGGTGCCCTTTCGGCGGCCGATATCATTACGGCGCTCTATTTTAAGATCATGCGGGTCGACCCGCAAAATCCGGCCTGGCGGGAGCGTGACCGGTTTGTTTTATCGGCTGGTCACAAATGCCTCGCCATATACGCCACCCTGGCCGAGAAGGGGTTTTTCGACAAGAAAGTGATGGATACGTATGGTTCCCTCGGATCCAGACTGGGCGGTCACCCGGATATGCACAAGGTCCCCGGAATCGAATGCAATACCGGTGCTCTGGGGCACGGACTTTCCATTGCGGGCGGTATGGCGATGGGACTCAAGATGGACGGGCTAGATGCGAAAGTATACGTTGTCATGGGCGACGGCGAACTGGCGGAGGGCTCAAACTGGGAGGCCGCCGCAGCGACGAGCCATCACCAGCTGGACAACATGCTCCTTTTTGTGGACCGCAACCGGTTGCAGATCGGAGGGAAGACCACGGATGTGATGAGCTATGAACCCCTTGAGCAGCGCTGGCAGGCGTTTGGCTGGGCGGTTCGGACCATAGACGGCAACGATATGAACCAGATCGTTGCCAATACCACGGATATACCCTTTGAAAAAGGAAAACCGTCGTTGATTGTCGCAAATACGATCAAGTCCAAAGGGCTGTCGTTTGCCGAAGACAAGGTCGATTTTCATTACTGGAAAGCCACGGATGATGACCTGGATATTGCCGAGCGTGAGTTGCAGGAAATGGAAGAGAGGATACGATAATGGAAGGTTTATTGGACCCGCGTAAAACATTCGGTGAGGCCCTGGTGGAAACGGGAGAAAAGTATCCCGATATTGTCGCCATTTCCGCGGACAGCTCAAGCGGCTCCGGCATGACACCGTTTCACAAACGATTCCCGGAACGGCATCTTGAATTCGGTATCATGGAGCAGGGTATCATGGGGTTTGCCGCCGGGCTGGCAACCACCGGCAAAATTCCCTTTGTGGTGGCCATTGCGCCCTTTGTAACGGCCCGGCCGTTTGAGATGTTCCGAAATGATCTGGGGTATATGAACCA
>CAZKYZ010000573.1:0-2437 GCA_964557055.1 uncultured Desulfobacterales bacterium | reverse complement strand
CTGGTGCCCATGGCGCTGCCGCTCTCGTTGCGCAGGGCCATGTCGCAGGACCCCAGGATCCCCTTGGGCCTTTCCTCGCGCGGCACCTGGGCCCGGGCATTGAACACCAGCTGCGGAATGTCGATTTTCATCGGGCAGACATAGATGCAGCGCTGGCACATGGTACACATCCATATCCACGGGCTGTTCAGGATTTCCTCGTCCAGACCCAGGGCGGCCATGCGCAGAAATTTGCGCGGGTCCATTCCTTCAAGTCCCGTTGCCGGGCAGCCGGAAGCACAGGCACCACAGGTCAGGCAGAGGTTCAGGTTGCCTCCTTCCGGGAGAATTTCCCTGACCTTGTCGATAAACAGACTGCTTTTTTTCCCTTTCAGTTTGATTACCTCTTCTCCCATGGCTACTCCTTTTTCTAAAGATAGGTACGTGGTTTACAATTTCTTTTTTTCAGATGGATATTGCAAAAGTCGCCTTCACGTTCTTCTTCGAAGACAAGCTCATAGGATATGGCCGGCAGCACTTTGAAAAGGTCGCTGCGTGTGTCCGAATCCAGCCCTATGATTTTCACCACCTCATCATTGCCCATTCCCCGGAAAACATGGGTCAATTTCAGAAGCGCCAGAGATTTGATTGCACCCCTGAAATCAACAACATAATCGGCTCTTTGTTTCAAAATCAAAAAATCCCTTCTTTTTTCTATTATTGTTGAATAGCAACTATGGTGCCAGGCTTTCCTTGTATCCCGCTGCCCGTGTTCTTTTTAATCAATTCAACACATTGAATTTGAATCAGAAAATAATTGCCGAAAGACATTGCCCCCGGTAGTGTTAAAGTGCTAAACGGAAATTATTTTACAGTTGTTAAATTTAAACAGGTGCTTTGCATGTTTGAACATGAGCTTGACCGGTACTGGCGAACCGTGGCGAATACGATCCGGGACGGTATTATGGTCGTCGATGAGCAGGGGATCATCATTTATGTGAACCGGGCCTTTGAGAAAATTACCGGGTTTTCCAAAGATGAGATGATCGGCAAGGACTGCTCCGTCCTGGACTGTGATATCTGTCGGGAGGCCCGTCAGAACGAGGGCTGTCAATGGTGTGCGCTTTTTGAAAACGGGAATTTTAGCCATCGCCGCTGCATATTCCGTCACAAAAATGGCGGATCAATTCATTCCATTAAAAACGCTTCTGTTTTTCACGATGACCACGGCAACGTGATCGGAGCCGTTGAGACGGTTACGGACATCACGGACCTTATCGAAAAAGACAACCGGATTGCTGAATACCAGCGGGAATTGCGGTCCGCCGATGCGTTTCAGGAAATCATCGGGGCGTCGGCTCCCATGCAGAAAGTTTTCGACTTAATTACCAATGCCGCTCGATCGGATGCACCGGTGATCGTTTACGGCGAAAGCGGTACCGGCAAGGAGTTGGTCGCCAATGCGATTCACAGAATCAGCGAAAGATCCCAAGGTCCTTTCGTAAAGGTAAACTGTGCCGCCATGACCGGATCCCTGCTGGAAAGTGAACTCTTCGGACATGTCAAAGGTGCCTACACCGGAGCTTATAAAAACCGGGCAGGTCGGTTTGAAGTTGCCAACGAGGGTAATATTTTCCTGGATGAAATAGGCGATTTGCCGGTTGCTACCCAGGTTAAACTGCTGAGGGTCCTCGAAGGAAAAACGATTGAGCGGGTTGGCGACAGTTCGCCGATTTTGGTGGATGTGCGGATTATCTCCGCCACCAACCGCGATCTTCTGGAGCTGATTGAAAAGGGTACTTTTCGGGAAGACTTCTATTTCCGGATTAATGTAATTCCAATCCATCTCCCACCCTTGCGGGAAAGAATTGAGGACATACCGATTCTGGCGGACGCTTTCTTTCGGAAGATCCGGTTGAAAATCAGCAAGAAAATCACGGCAATTTCACAGGATACAATGGCTGCTTTGATGAATTATTCATGGCCGGGCAATGTGCGTGAACTGAAAAGCGCTTTTGAATACGCGTGTGTCACGTGTCAGGGGAAAACGATTCTTCCCGGGCACCTCCCCACGAATATACTGGAAGAGAAAAAAGTATTGATTCCGGCCAAGCGGATATACATAAACAGGGAAGAAATAAAGAAAATCGAGCTTATCGAAACCCTTGAAAAGACGGGTGGAAATCAGTCGGAAGCAGCCAGACTGATGGGGGTAACCCGGGTCACGGTCTGGAACCGCATGAAACGTTATGGAATCCATTCCAAAAAAGATATAACCGTGGGCTGAAACCACTATTGTACCTCCTCCTGCAATTGCCTGCAAACGCGTTTTTCTCCTTGCCACCTTATACTTCCATGATGACTGCCACTACAGTTGCCCAAAATCAGGTAGCGTATACCCTAACGTTGCAAAAGTCGGAGAGTAAAAAACATGGCGTAAAACAGACAAGATCCTTAT
>CAZKYZ010000572.1:0-2438 GCA_964557055.1 uncultured Desulfobacterales bacterium | reverse complement strand
AAGCCGATACGCCCGGCGCACTTGAATCCAGTTTTATCGAAACTCTCTCAATTCCACTGGCTCGGCCGTTGTGTGGATCCACCGTAACAATAATCCCGTTCATTCGCACGTCGCCGGTTGCAATGCTGTAAACGTTAGGCATCTGAGTTGTCAAACTCTTAACCACACGCTCGGTAGTCCGTCCCAACACCGATTCATGCGGCCCGGTCATGCCCAGGTCGGTAATATAAGCCGTGCCCTTGGGCAGAATCGTCTCGTCCGCCGTGGTAACATGGGTGTGAGTGCCGCAAACCACACTTACCCGCCCGTCCAGCGCCCAACCCATAGCAATCTTTTCGCTGGTGGCTTCGGCGTGCACCTCCACCACCACAATCTTGATTTCGCTGGGAATTTTGTTCAACACCCGCTCGATTACATTGAACGGATTCTCACTGGGCAACGGCATGTACATCCTGCCCAGCAACGATACCACCGCCACACCGTGACCGCGAGCCGTCGTGTAAACCGCCCATTCTTTTCCTGCCGCCTTGGGCGAAAGATTCGCCGGACGAACAATATCATTCTCGCTTTCCAGCGTCTCGATAATTTCCTTTTTCCGATAAACGTGGTCGCCCATGGTAATCAGGTTCACACCGTACTTATGCAGCTTCTGATAGATGGAATTTGTTAGTCCCGATCCGCCCGCGGCATTCTCGGCATTGGCAATGGTGCAGTCGATCTCATGCTGCTTGATAAAATCCGCCAGATGCTCAGCCAGCACTTGCCGACCAGGCTTGCCTACAATATCTCCGATACACAGCAATTTCATTTCCATAGCTTCTCAACTGTAGGGTGGGGCTTGCCCCCACCGATTCATCTAACGAGCATATTCTACGCAACGCACCTCTCGTAACAGCGTAACCTTGATCTCGCCCGGATAAGTCAGCTCCTGCTCGACCTTCTTGGCAATCTCCCGGGCAATCTGCCACGCATTGCCGTCGTCCACCTGCTCCGGATCAACAATAACCCGCACCTCGCGACCGGCCTGAATAGCGTAAGCCTGCTTAATTCCACTAAAGCTGGATGCGATCCCTTCCAGCTGCTCCAATCGCTTGATGTATCTCTCCAGCGTCTCGCGACGAGCACCAGGACGAGATGCACTCATAGCATCCGCCGCCGTAACCAGCGGAGCATATGGTGAAATAGACGGGATGTCCCCGTGGTGAGCAGCCGCAGCGTTGACCACCTCTGGCTTTTCACCGAATTTCTTAAGAATGTCGGCACCAATCTGTGGGTGACCCCCTTCAATTTCATGATCAGCCGCTTTGCCAATGTCGTGCAGCAATCCGCATCGACGGGCCAGGTTGCCGTCCAGGTTAAGTTCCTCTGCCATTACCTGACAAAGGAACGCCACTTCCACACTGTGCCGCAGAACATTTTGACCGTAACTCGTTCGGTAGTTCAGACGACCCAACAGGGGAAGCAACCTGCTGTTCAAACCATTGACGTTAGCTTCCAACGCCACGCCCTTGCCGATCTCCAGAACGTGATCGTTGACTTCTTTTTGGGTTTGAAGGACCAGCTCTTCGATTCGCGCCGGGTGAATCCTACCGTCCTGAATCAACTTCTCCAGGCTCTGCCGGGCGACTTCGCGACGGATGGGATCAAATGCCGAGATGATAACCATCCCCGGTGTATCGTCGATGATAACATCGACACCGGTCGCTTTTTCAAAGGCCCGGATGTTTCGGCCCTCCCTGCCGATAACCCGCCCTTTCATGTCATCGTTGGGAATGTCCACCGAAGAAATCGTGCTGTCGCAGGTGTGTTCGGCGGCATAACGCTGGATGGCGTTGAGGGTAATTTCCCGCGCCCTAACGATCGCTTCTTCTTTGGCTTTGGTTACCACCTTTTCAATCAGAGCGGACGATTCGTGGGTAACTTCACTTTCAATCCGCTGAAGCAGCATTTCCTTGGCTTCTTCGGGTGAAATCCCACTGATTCTCAGTAGTTGGGCCCGCTGTTCTGCCAGGGTGTTTTTTAACTGCTGATCTTTATTGACTAGTTCTTTTTCTTTGGCAGTAACCTGATTTTTCTGGTTTTCCAGAGATTTTTCCTTGGAATTGACATTTTCCAATTTGCGATCCACGGTGTCTTCCCGCTTGGAAAGGTGTAATTCCTTTTCTCTCAGGTCGTTACGTGTTTTCGTAAATTCACGTTCAAATTCTTCTCTCTTCTGGATAATTTCGGTTTTCGCTTCCAGTTGTGCGGTTTTAATGATGCTTTCCGCCTTGAATTCCGCGTCTTTGAGCAGGGCTTCAACTTTTTGATCGGCTGAGTGAATTCGGGATTTTCCCATGAAAATCTGTATCAGTAAAGTTGCAACGATACCCACGCCGAAGCAGACGAGTCCTGTTAAAATAAACCAGCCAACATTTCCTTGAGCCAGGATTGAATCT
>CAZKYZ010000571.1:0-2449 GCA_964557055.1 uncultured Desulfobacterales bacterium | reverse complement strand
GCACCGATCCTGAAGTTTTAAAGTCAAGATACCAAGGCTATTTGAAGGAAGCGGGTTTTGACATTTTGGATTCAGTGGAGCATTATTTCAAACCACACGGTTACACCGCTTTATTCCTATTGGGAGAAAGTCATCTTGCAGTCCATACGTTTCCCGAAGAAAATAAAACATACGTTGAATTGAGTAGTTGCGTGAAAGATAAGTTCGACAATTTCATCACCATACAAAAGGCAAGCGTGTGATTACAGCAAAAGAACAGCGTGGGGATGGAAGAGGGAGACACATATAATGCTAAATGGTGGAAGTGTAACGATCTTTAAGTGCGGTGATACCGGCGGCTATAGTCCCGTCAATATCCCTGCCAAGTTGGGAGTAAAATTCAGGATGCACAAGAGCTTCGTACCCTCTTTGAATATCTTTCTTGTGTGACCCAAGGCGTGGGAAGCGGGCGGCCATGCGGAGAGCTTCTTTCCATTCGTTATTTTTCATGTGTGCGGTAAGTACATCTATCTTTTTCATAGTATAAACTCCTTAGTCGATATGGAGACTAATATAACAGGATGGCGAAGTCAAGAGGAAAAATGGGGTTAAATACAAATACAACGTGTGATGCAAAGAAATCGACGAAAGATATCGGCACAGGGGCAAACCAATGATCCAAAAACTAAAAGCATTATTCAGCAAGCGAAACATGGCCGTTGCAAGTATCTGGGAGACGCAGAACCAGCAACCCATCTACTCCAAGTACACCATCCAGAAGGCCACCAAGGACGGATACCAGTCCAACGGGACCGTGTACCGCTGTGTCTACCTGATATCAAAGGCCATAGCCTCAGTGCCATGGCAAGTTACAAACGAGGAGGGGGAGGCAACGGGATCTCACCTAACGGACCTGTTCAACTACCCTAATCCTCACGTTACACGCCAGGATCTCTTTGAGCTTTTGGCAAGCTGGCAGCAATTAACCGGCAATGCCTACATGAAGAAAGTTATGGCCGGGGGCCGGACGGCTGAGCTGTGGCCTATATCACCGGACCGGCTAAACCCCATTCCGTCAAAGGCGATTGATGAATGGATTCTCGGATACGCGCTTGATATGCAAAAGGGCGTGGAGTTTGAACCGGAAGATATCATTCATCTCAAATTATTCAATCCAGCGAACCCCATTATCGGCATTGCTCCCCTGGAAGCCATTGGCAAAACCGTGGACGTGGACAATGCCCAGGAGGACTGGAACAAGTCCGCCATGGACAATCAAGGGCAAGTATCGGGTATTTTCTCGTTTAAACAGACCTTCAATTCTCAGGACCAGACCGACGCCATTGCCGAAAAGATCAACGAGAAATATGCGGGACCCGCAAACGCACGGCGGATCGGGGTGGTCGGTGGGGAAGCAAGCTATATCAGAACCGCAATGACTCCCAATGAGATGGATTTTCAGGCTTCACGGAAGTTCAACCGGGATCATATTTGCATGGCCTTTGGGGTGCCTCCGCAATACCTGGGGAGCCAGGAAAGCAGCACGTACAACAACTATCAGACTTCGGAGATGGTCTTCTGGGTGCAAACGATTATTCCGTTGCTGGATGACATGGCCGATGCTTTCAACCATTCGTTCCGTGAGGAGCTGTCACCCGGTGAAACGCTGACATACAATATCAGCCAGGTCCCCGCCATGAGGCAAGCATTGTTTGACAGGGCGAAGACTGCCAAGACGCTGTTCGAGATGGGCGTGCCGTTCAGTTCACTTAATTCTGTTTTCAACTTTGGAATCGACGAATTCCCCGAGTGGGATACCAGCCACGTATCGAACGGAGCGGCAGGACAACCCACTGATTCCGAAGCCAGGGACGTAAAAAAAAAGACTTCTTTACGCTTATTGAAAAAAGAGATGCTTCGGCGGACTGGGACGTAAAGGAAAAGATCAGCGCTAAATATGCAACCGTTTATGAGGCGATCCTTGAGGATCAGGGTAAAATGATAACAGACAGCATTCTTGCAGACGATGGACAAACGATACCGGGAATAATCCGGTTTTTCGATGACGATCTTCAGGAGGCTATATCAGATACGTATTTGGATGCGGGTGTTACCCTGGGGCAAGAGATTGTGATTGAAAAACGGGCTGCCTCGGATGCGCTTGAATCGGCAATCTTGGATGAGATGGATATTTTACGAGAATTGACAGACCTCCAAAATTCAACGGTTGACAAAATAGAGAAGGTGCTGGCCGATGGAATATCAGAAGGAAAAACCACTAAGGAATTGACAGAAATTCTTTTGGACAGCGGGGTATTTTCTCCCATGCGTGCGCTTCGCATAGCCAGAACCGTTACAGGCGCCGGAAGTTCCAGGGGACAATGGGTTTCTGGAATCATGGCAGGGGCGAACGCCAAACGCTGGCTCAGTGCGGGGGATTCTAATGTCCGTGACAGTCATGCCAGGATGA
>CAZKYZ010000570.1:0-2453 GCA_964557055.1 uncultured Desulfobacterales bacterium | reverse complement strand
CATTATCGGTGCGGTCTTCCTGTTTGTCGTTTTTGCTTGGGCGTTGATATTTCTATCGACACTGACCGGGGCCACCTTGATCGTACAAATGGCGACATTCTCCCCTCCGGTTGAAATCATCTTATTTATTGCCATGGTTATTGCAGGCGCTGTTTTTCAGACCAAAGCCATGCCCGGGGCACGCCTCGCGCAATGACGCTCCAGGGCACCCTTTCCCGTGATCGCGCACTTTGTGAACGGATTTTCATAAAAACAAAAATGCATCCGCTCTTCGGGCTAAAAACACATTATGATTGAAAAAAAATCTACCTTATCCGGAGCTATCAAAGCTCTGGGGCTTGTTTTCGGCGATATTGGAACAAGTCCGATCTACACCTTATCGGTCCACAACCGACGCCGGAGCACGTGATCGGCGTTCTTTCACTCATCGTATGGACGTTGGTCATACTCGTATTCATGGAATATGCCTGGTTGGCCATGAACCTCGGTGAGAACAATTAAGTACCTGTCCCCTATTTTCCTATTTTCTCTACCTGGTTACCGGTTTGGAATAATGCCGAAAGGTTTTATAATGTTTTGCACCAAAATGTTTTGCCATCCGTATGATACGCGTATTGGTTTCAACGACCACGGAGGCATCGACCTCCTGATATCCCAGTTTCTTCCCCCGCTCAAGGGATTCCGCCAAAAACACTACATCCAATCCTTTTTTCCTGTATTCAGGCAGTACACCTATCATAAAAAGCTTGGCCCGCTTGATTTTACGCAGGGACAATATCATTTTTATCAGTCCAAATGGCAGGAGCCGCCCGTCTGCCTTTCTAAGCGCTGCGTTGATATCGGGTACGGTCAGGATAAAACCAACCGCAGTACCGCGATGCTCCGCAATAATCAGTAATTCGGATTTTACAATCATTTTAAGGGCGTTGGCAAAATATGAAAATTGTTTTTTGCTTAGCGGCAGGTGCCCCCAGTTCCCCTCCCAGGCTTCATTGAAGATTTTTCTCAACGTCTCGGTTTCCTCTGGAAATTTTTTTTTATTTACATTTCGAAAGACAATGCCCTCGTTGTTATTCAACACCCGATCCCCAATTTTATATAGTGATGTCGGCAAGTTCTGATTCCGGGTAAACCGATAGGAATGCCAATCTATTTTTTTGTTAAAGCCGTAACTGAGAAATAAATTTTCATAGTAGGGTGGATTGTAAACGCATTCCATAACCGGCATATCGTCAAAACGGTCAATCAGAACCCCGGACGCATCATATATCAGAAAATTGAGTGGTCCATACATTTCCGTCATGCCCTGTTCGGCGAGCCACGTTTCCGAAGCCTGAAACAGGTGTCTGGCGATTTTACTATCATCGACACACTCAAAGAAACCGATACAACCGCGTTTTTCATTAAAATGCGCATTGTGCCGCCTGTCGTAATGGGCGACAATTCTTCCGACGGGTTCATCGCCCTGATAAGCCATAAACGGCTGCATGACACCGGTTTCGTGGTAGGGTCCCTTGAGGATATAGTTGACCTGGTCCAGAATCAAAGGAGGTACCCAATAGGGATTGTTCCAGTAGATCTTCCAGGGAAATCTGACAAATTTTTTTATTTCTTGTTTCGTTGGGTTGACAGGGATTATTTTTATATCGTCCATAAAATGGCCTGGATGCCCCGAGAACAGGTTGCTACGAACGATACCGATGCAAATGGGGAAAATGCGCTGTGTGTACGTAACCGGAAGGGATAAACTGGTCTTTTGTTTCCTGCCGATATAAATTTATATCAAAGCCGGCATCGTATCGGAGGCCGGCTCGTTTCTCATGTTTTCAGTGGCCACCACCGCTGTCACCACCGCCACCACCGTCACCGCCTCTATCCATTCTTTCTACATATTTTTCGCGATCCTTTTCGCCTTTTTTGGTATATTCGTAGGTCACGGTTCCATCACTTTTTGCCACTTTTTCGGCTTCGTAATACCTACGGGTTTCCGAATCATACTTCTTGTAAATACCTTCGTCTGGATACCATTCCACACCAGGTCCTACACTTTTAGTGGTAACGCATTGTGCCGCAACCTGAAAAAAAGCTCCCGTGAATAGTATCAAAGCGATCACCATTGTAGTGATTTTCATAATCTCCTCCTCAATAACATGATTACGGTGCAAATGGGCTATTTCCCTGACGGTTCGGGTGCAATTAAAATCCGCACTTGTATATTAAATATCACGATTAAAATACCAATGGCAAGCGATAGATGGTAACCCGCCTTACGGTACAGGATTGATATTTCATTTCTGTTCCGATAAGATCATCTTTATCATAGATTCAGGCAAGTCTGCCCTAACGTTGCAAAAGTCGGAGAGCTTCAGAGCCGCGGCGCCGAGGGAGAAGCCGTATCTGTTGTACTGCGATCCCTTGGCAACAAAGGATCTGGAGCTCTCCGGCTTTCCCGC
>CAZKYZ010000569.1:0-2467 GCA_964557055.1 uncultured Desulfobacterales bacterium | reverse complement strand
TTTGGGTAATATTCCAAGTTGAATGGTGCGGGCGACATTTAATTCACTCAAAATCCGTTCTCGTGAAGCCGTCGTCTCCATCAGCTCCCGTATGTTTTTTTTCAGTTCGGCTTTCATAAAAATGAAGGATTCTGCCAGTCGACCGACTTCATCTTTATATTTTTCCGGCAGCGCATCTATGGGATCCGCTTTTTCTTCATCAACGGTGAAATCCTGGTGGGCAAGTTTTTTGGCATGACGGGCCAGCATATTCAATGGACGGGATATCTGGGTCACCAATAGAAAAGATGCGGCCAGACTTCCTACGAAAATAAGCGCGATCAGTAAAATCTGCTGTTTAATCAACTTACGGGCCGGAGCCTGGATTTCGCGGGTCGGGACTGTCACAGCGATATACCAATCCAAGGACTTGAAATAGCTTGCATACGCCTGCATCGGTTGATTGAGGCCATTCTGTTTGGCTGTATATTGGAAAGACTCTTTTTGCTCCGCGACCGCCTTTATGATCCGATCCATGAGATGTTCATCCAGTAAGCCTTCGGCGGTTTGTCGCTGCGGGCCTACCAACACTTCTTTATGGCCGTCAAACAAGATGACACAGCCCGTTTCGGCGATCTGAATTTTGGCAAATGTTTCTCCCAGTTTCTGAATCATTCGATTCAGTTTATTTTGAAATTCAGCTTCAATATCACTAATATCGATCGTCGCTCCTACGGTCCATTGCAGGTTGGAATAGGGCTCAAAATAGGCCAGTTTTTTACCGGCTTCCTGGCCCTGCCACTGGATAACGGCATAGTCCCCGCCCCGATTCAGCACATCCCAACGCATCACCTCCGCAATAAGGCGGCCTTTCATGTCCGTCAAGGACGCAATTGAACTCCCATGGATCCGTTCGTCGGGATGAGCAACCACCTTCCCATTGGTGTTGAATACGAACCAATTCAAACCTTTCTGGAAGGCAACTTCCCTGAACCAGTTCTCCACCATTTTGCCGAACTGCATTTGGGTAATATTGCCGTTTTCGACAAGTTGGTCGAATCGCGTCAATGCGGCAACGGCTATGCCCGTGATGTCTTTGAGCTGGCTCCTGCGATTTTGGACGGTTTCAATTTTATTGGATAGAAGCTTTTCGTATTCTTCCTCAATATTTAAATCAACAAGCCGGAGAACATTTTGAGCGGATGCCTTTTCTTTCTGGCGCATTGCTTCCCCTACGCTTACATCTGTAAAATACATAATTACCGATGCTGTAAGGGCCATAATCAGGGAGAGAAAAAAAACAATTTTCGATCGCAATGAGGTAAACATGGATTCCTTTTCCGGTGATGTCTTCACCACATGGCCAGAGAATCAGAATAAAAGAGGTGCCATTAAAATTCCCTTTTAATCTATTAATATACGATTAACCTGTAAAGAGTGTCAATCAAGAAAAATGTTTCCGCAACGGCCTATTGCCATGATGGTAACGCTTGCGATGATCGACGATTCGGATAAAATAATGGCGGTGTTATCGCATCGGGTTTTTCCAATGCGCAGTATTGGGGATCCATTAAAATCACATTGCGCACAACCGATAATTCTCTCATCCAGTATTCGGTGCTGCCTCCGACAGGGCTGTGGGATTGGTTTCACGAATATATGCCATGATTCCGTCAACAATGCCGTCACAAAGTCTCTCCTGATATTTCGGATCGATCAGTCGTTTGCATTCGCGGGAATTGCTGATAAACGAAGTTTCGATTAAAATTGCGGGCATCTGGGCCCCCAGCAGGACATAAAAAGGCGCCTGTTTGACGCCTTTGTTATTGATGTAACTGTAATTCTTTTTCAAGGTTGCGTGCATAGCGCTTTGAACCCGCTGGGCCAGCCTGCTGGATTCATTGATTTTGGCATTCTGCATAAGATCGGTCAGAATTGTCTGTAGATCGCTGATATTTTTAGTAGAAGTAGCATTTTCTGTTGCCGCGACACGAATGGCTTCTTCATCGGTAGCAAGGTTCAAAAAGTATGTTTCAAGGCCGTAGGCCCTTTTGTCTCTGGTGGAATTGGCGTGGATGGAGATGAATAAATCAGCATTTTTGGTATTGGCGATCGCCGTTCTTTCTTCCAGAGACAGAAACCGGTCCCCACTGCGGGTCAAAATGACTTCACACTTGAGCCTCTCTTGAATTTTTTTTGACAACCGTTTGGCAATCTGGAGGGCGACTTTCTTTTCATAGACCCCTTTCTGATACCCGGAAGCTCCCGGATCTTTGCCGCCGTGCCCTGGATCGATTACAATCCGGCTGACACCAAGAGCAAGCTGTCTGGCCAGAGCCCCTGCCGGGATCTTATCTTTTCCGGTCTTGATGGAATCCTGCCCCTGCGTTTTTCCCTCTGCCGTTTGGGTTTCTGCGGCCTCTTTTCCCCACAAGTCGATCACAATTCGAAAGGGATTGCGGAGTGAAAAAATCTTGTAGGTTCGAAT
>CAZKYZ010000568.1:0-2475 GCA_964557055.1 uncultured Desulfobacterales bacterium | reverse complement strand
TGAAAAGGCCATTTCGGGATGGAAACGAACTATGGGATAAATTCCGTGCCGGCGCCCCCGTTGACGGCGTCTTCGATATCGTCGATGGAGGCAATGATCGCCCGGTTACCTCCGTTGCTGATAAACTGCATGGCTGCCTTGATCTTAGGCTCCATGGAGCCGGCCGGAAAATGCCCTCCGGCAAGGTGCCTGGCGGCGTCTTCAAGGGACAGCCGACGCAGCAGTTCCTGGTTTTCGGCACCGTAGTTCAGCATGGCGCCCGCAACATCCGTGGCGATGACGAAAATATCCACACCAATCTCTTCTGCCAGCCTGGCGCTGGCAAGGTCTTTGTCGATGACGGCGTCCACCCCGCAAAAAACCCGTCCCTCCCGGATGACGGGGATTCCACCCCCGCCGCAGCAGATGACGATAAAATCCATTTCAATCAGTTTTCGGATCTCTCTTTTTTCGACAATCGTCACCGGCGCGGGTGAGACGACCACCCGTCGCCAGCCTTTGGCGGTTTTTTGGGTAGGGTAGGGGACCATAGCCGCTTCGGCTTCGGTATAAACAGGGCCAACCGGCTTTGTCGGGTTTTGAAATGCAGGGTCCTTTTCATCGACAACCACATAGCTGATGAGGCTGACGATGGGCCTTGTATTTACCCCAAGGTTCATCAATTCCCCATCAAGGGTTGATTCGATCATGTATCCGATCTGCCCCTGTGTCTGGGCCACCAGAATTTCAAGCGGCATTTTGGGCACTTTTTCGCAGCACTCCTGCTGCAAGAGCAGATTGCCTACCTGGGGCCCGTTTCCGTGGGTGATGATGATTCTGTAGTCCCTGGATAGACGGGCAACCTGGCGGATGGGCAGTTTCAGGTTTTCGAGCTGCTGTTTTGCGGTTCCTTCCTGCCCCTTGCGGATCAGGGAATTGCCCCCCAGGGCCACCAGGATAATCGGTTTTCGGGACCTGTCTGTTTTGCTCACGCGCTTTCCCTCTTGCCTCGATACTGCAATGTGGAGGTAAATCCGAAAGACGGACGCGAATCCGTTTCTATAAGTTCAATTTTTCCTTCAGCACTGTTTCGATGGTTGGCTCGGAGTTGTCCCGATATTCATAACGCACCCGCAGGGTCGGTTTGTTGATGGAAATCAAACGCGTCAAATCGATGGGTGTTGCGATCAGAACCAGGTCGCAGTCCGTGTTGTTGATTGTGGTTTCCATGTCCAGAACCTGTTGGCGGCTGTACCCCATGGCCGGAAGAAGGATACCGATATGAGGGTATTCCCGGAAGGTCTCTTTCAATGTGCCGCAAAGATAGGGCCGGGGATCGACAAGTTCGGATGCTTTGTATTGCCGGGCGGCGATGGTTCCGGCACCAAAATTCATTTCCCCGTGGGTAAGCGTCGGACCGTCTTCAACCACCAGGACACGCTTGTGCTGTATCTCATCCGGGCGATCCACCAATATGGCAGAATCCGCCAGCACAATTTCAGCAGTCGGGTTATTCTTTTGGATCGTGTTGCGAACCTGCGCCACTTTTTCGGGATCCGCGCTGTCCACCTTGTTGATTACGGCGATATCCGCCATCAGCATGTTGGTCTCGCCAGGATGATAGGTGGTTTCATGCCCGGCCCGGTGGGGGTCGAAAACCACAATATTGACGTCCGGCTTAAAAAAGGAAGCATCGTTGTTCCCGCCGTCCCAGACGATGATATCCGCTTCCTTTTCCGCCTCGCGGAGAATTTTTTCATAGTCGATGCCGGAAAAGATCACGGATCCCATGGCCACTACCGGTTCGTATTCCTCCCTTTCTTCAATGGTGCAGTTGTGCCGGTCGAAATCTTCATAGGAGGCAAAACGCTGTACAACCTGTTTCGTTAAATCCCCGTAGGGCATCGGGTGGCGTACGATAACCACTTTTTTACCCATTTCCTGGATGATCCGGCAAACCTTGCGGCTGGTCTGTGATTTGCCGCAGCCGGTCCTGACGGCACAGACGGACACAACTTTTTTCGTTGACGGGATCATGGTATACGGAGCGCCGATGATAATAAAGTCGGCCCCGGCAGCCGTTACAATCGAGGCCTTATGCATCACCTCGACATGGTGTACGTCGCTGTAGGAAAATGCCACCAGATCGACATTGTGCTCTTTTATCAGCCCGGCAAGCTTGTGGTCGGAATAGATACGGATACCATCCGGATAGCTATTCCCGGACAGTTCCGGAGGATACAGCCGGTCGTCGATATCGGGAATCTGTGTGGCTGTAAAGCCGATTACCTGGTAGCGCTCATTACCCCTGAAATACACATTGAAATTATGAAAGTCCCGCCCGGCGGCTCCCATGATAATGACTTTTTCGACCATCTTTGCTCCTTTCAAGAATATTTCCGTGCGTACTCTCTTCGGAATGTTTTTTATTCAACGATAGGGTTTACCCTAACGTTGCAAAAGTCGGAGAGCTTCAGAGCCGCGGCGCCGAGGGAG
>CAZKYZ010000567.1:0-2477 GCA_964557055.1 uncultured Desulfobacterales bacterium | reverse complement strand
AGGACACAGAGGAGATTGAGATGGCTTCTAACCAAACCAGGTTATTTGTATTGATAAGTGAAGGTTGTTTGCGATATCATTGCTTGTTTGGAGAGGACCTCAAACAGTCGGCCCACGGCTTGATGGGAGAGCGCCTGCCGTTCACAGTAACAAGGGGGTAGTCTCCGGGGCTTGCAACTTCATTGCAACGGTCAAAATTTTTTGAACCTTTTTGTCAAATTCAGCTACTGAACCATAAAAGCTTTCCATGTTCTTCTTTTTATTGGCACGTTTCAGATGCGCTTGGTTTTTCACTATTACTGTCGGGGGGGAGATGTCATGAAAAGGAAATACGGGTGGTATGTGATTGTTTTGGGTGCTTTGCTGCTGCAGGGCCTGGTGCAGCAAGTTAACGCAGCTGGCGTGGGAGTCATTGAAGACTCCTGCCAGATCACCTGGACGCAAAAGACCCATCAATATACGGAAGGCGGCCTCCGTGAATATCACTTTAAGGGGCATTTCGTGCAGCCATACTCGAACAGCCACGGCAACTACCTCCGGAAAATTGATTTTTCGATAGACGGCTATTATGCGGCAGGAACTGCAACTAACCCTAACATAGGCATGGGCATAGGCCGTGGGCAGTGGCTCGAAAATGTTCACATTTGCACTCCGATTGTATCAAGTTATGCTGATCCAAATCACATCTATAATTGTTCTTCTGTGGGCATCCACGACCTATCCCAGCGGGAACGTTACTTCAAAAAAGGGGATGCCTCTGAAGACCCCTGGATTTCAGAGGGGCCCGTTTCCACAGTGGATGTTAATGGTGACCCGGCTCCCGATCCGCTAATCTTCGGGCACCTATTCAGCACTTGTTTTCTCAATCCTCCCGGTGCTGTGAATAATTCCTATCATCCTCCCTGCCCGCCTATGTGGAGTTCGTGCGCCTATTCAGCCCAGGAGCGTACGAATTTGAGAACAGCGCTCGGAACATGCACAAACGATATTGCAGTGCGGCCGCCAACCATTCGTCTCACCTTTGATGATGGATCCGGGCACTTCAACTCTCCCCAGGATGCCTCCGTTTTGCTGACCGTTGAATGCCTGCCGTCGTCGATCGATATAAACAGTCAAAAGAACCGCTTTCAACTGCAAGTCCAGAAAAAGGAGTGGGACAACGAGATCTACGGCTTTTTCTGGTATGACATAAACAAAGAGTATTTGCCCGACATGGATCTTTGGGTGGAGCAACAAAATGGAACGGGGGGCGTAAACCTCCGCCTCAGCGTAGCGGGGCATTATCGGGTCCGCGCAAAAAGCATTATCAGGACGAATACGACGGACGTGGTCGCAAGCGAGTATGGTGATTGGCTGGAGTTTACCGCAGGGGATCCGGACAAAGAGATGTCCACTTTACCCAGGATCAATGGTCAGCAGACAGCGCAGAAGAACCCTGCGTCCAACATGGCTGGTTGGACGGCAAAGAAAGTCCTGCCCGATCTGGCGATCATCGATTTCAGGGCGGATCAGGAAGGCGGTGCAGAAGAGAAGTCCTTGATACCGAAGTGGCTTGTGCGCAACATTGGTAATAAAAGCGCCCCGGGGTTTCAAATGCGGATCTGTTGCTCCCTGCCGGAGGGCCAATGCCCGCTGTCGAATTTTCCAGATAGAATGGTTAGCTCTAAAGGCCCTCCAAACAGCTGCGTGACGCTGCACATCGATGAGGAATTATATCCGAAGCCCGAAGGCGCCCCCGGGACGCCAGGCGGCGGCCGCTGGTTTGGGCTAGACGGCCCGGTTCCTTATCCGCCCGCCGGTAAACGCTATCAGCTGACGGCGACGATCGATCCACATGAAACCATTGCTGAGATTACGAAAACAAACAACCAGAGGGTTTCTTCTGCCCCCAAAATGGCGCTCATCCAGACGGAACCACAGGCAAAACAGCCCATTACGGCAGCAATCGGTGAACAAGCAGACCAGCCTTCCCCCGCACCGCCGGTTGCGGGCGATAAAACAGGCATCACCCCGGGAGCGCTTTCCACCCAGAAAATCAAAAAGGCGGGAAGTTTCGTCACCCCCGCCATTCATATTTCAGGAAAAAAACTGTACAACCCAAGCGAAAATGTGCTCTTTTCAGTAACAGGAGACCCGCAAGGGAAGCCGGTGCTGGAAAGCTCTCCGGATGGACGCCTGTGGCGTACGCATCTTCCGATGGTGGCGGTTCGCAAAACAGGAACAGGCCTGCAGGCCCGTTATACGATTCAGGCGCCTGTCGATGCCAAGCGCAAGTATCGGCTGACAATCGGCACGCTTTCCTCCGAGCCTTTTGAGATAAAGGCGGCAGTCCAGAATATGGCTGCGCCAAAACCCGGTTCAAACGCGCAGACTTCCGGAGTAAAAGTCAAAACGGCAGATTCACTGCCGACAGAAGGTATCAAAAAACCTTTATCCGACTGAATCCGGAAAGATTTTTCGCTGCGGCTCAAGTGAGG
>CAZKYZ010000566.1:0-2480 GCA_964557055.1 uncultured Desulfobacterales bacterium | reverse complement strand
CACCTATGATCATTACTGAGGATGATAAGGCTCAGGGAAAGACGGCTTCATAGGAGTGGATGTGAGCGATTCCATTTCGCGTTTGAAGTTCGTAAAGGAGAAAGTGCGTAGCGAAAAAGAAAAAATGTTGAACGGGGAAATGTATGATGCCTCCGATCCAGTCCTGATGAAAGAGCGTCAAAAGGCACGCGCGTTGACGCACAGGTTGAATACTACTGAATATGGCAATGAGTTGGCCTATAGGCAAATTCTATCTACCCTCTTGCCAAATGCAGCCGCTGACATTTGTATTGAACCGCCCTTTTTCTGCGACTATGGTTACAATATTTACACCGGCGGAAAAGTGTTTTTCAATTTTAACTGTGTACTGCTCGATGTCATGCCCATTCAAATCGGATCAAATGTTCTTTTTGGACCAAATGTGCAAATCTATACGGCAACTCATCCCGTGGATGCTAAAGAACGGTATAAAGGGCCTGAGTTTGCCAAACCAATAACGATCGGAGATGACTGTTGGATCGGGGGTGGTGTGATTATCTCGCCGGGTATAACAATTGGAGATCGAAGTATTGTAGGCGCAGGATCAGTGGTCATAAAAAATATCCCATCCGACACTGTTGTTGTCGGGAATCCAGCCAAACCGATTGATGCAAAAAACGCTTAGCCAGAGCATTGCCTCAGAAGATTTTCGCGGCTTCGCAGGAAGGTTGGCCCATTATCAACAGACAAGCAGAACCGCCGTTTTCACCTCGGAGGCAGCTTTGCCGCACCGGAAAAACGGGCCGTTCGGAATAGAAAAAATGAACAATAAATATATACATGGATACAATCCGAAAAAGGTTCATCCGACTAGGTGGAACCATAACTGTTATTGAAGGAGATCATGGATCGACATACTTTCATCCACACAGTTTACATGCTCATAGGACGATTCAATGTCAAGTTGATTTTCAGGAACGATCCGGAGGGAACGCGAACATCGGCAGGGAACTTTTTCCCCTTCTAAGCAGCGCAGGCTTCAATTTTATTAAAGTATCTCCGCGCATGGTTTATGTTGATGCAAGCCGGCAGAAACTAGTGGATGGGTTCACAAAGAAAACATTTACAGCAATGATTGAAGGAATTCGTGAAGAAGCCATTAAAGCTAAGATTATTGAGCCTGCGGAAATTGATAGAGGCATCAGAGATCTCTACAGGACGACGGAATCTGATGGTGTCTTCTGCTATACTTTTTTCAAGGCCGTCGCGAAAAAAGAGTGAATGCCGAACAATTAAATTCGGTCGCCAGAAAAAGCCACGGGGGCAATTTGGAGGTTGGATAACATTTCCATAGGAGTAATCCGATGACAGTCGAAGAGCGTTACAGAGAAAGATACAAATCAGGGGATACTCCCTGGGACGTCGGCCAGCCCGATTTCAATCTGATCGAAGTTGTAACCCAAAAACCGATTCTGAGCTGCAAAGTCTTGGATATTGGCTGTGGAACCGGAGACAATTCCATATGGCTGGCCCGGAACCGTTTTCAGGTTGTTGCTACGGATACTTCGGACATTGCTATAGAGAAGGCAAAAGAAAAGGCCTCTAAAGTCAACGTTGAATGCGATTTCATACTTCTTGATTTTTTGAAGAACAAAATTGAAGGCGCTCCTTTTGGTTTTGTATTTGACAGGGGCTGTTTTCATTCCTTCAGTTCTGAAAATGATCGAAGAAGATTTGCCCAGAATGTTGCTGCTCATTTGGAAGAAGCCGGTCTGTGGCTAACAATCGTTGGAAACGCTGATGAACATCGCCAAGGCCCTGGTCCGCCGCAACGCACTGCAGGAGATATCGTCTCAGCAGTGGAGCCTTATTTCAAGGTTCTTTCACTTGCATCCAGCCATTTCGGATCCAATCGTCCAAATCCGCCCAGAGCCTGGAGGTGCCTGTTGCAGAAACGGCATATCACATAAACGATTTTGATAGGTTCTTGAATGTCTTTTATTGTAATGATCGTTGTCCTGGCAGCGGCACTGCTGCATGCGTCCTGGAACTTTCTGGTTAAACGAACAGAAGACAAACACCTGAGCATGAGCGCGATTGTGCTTGGCCACCTGCCCTTTGCGGCGGCTGCACTTTTATTCACGTCCTTTCCGAAACCGGATTCGTTCCCTTACGTAATTGCGGGGGCAGTGCTGCATACAGGATACCAATTATTCCTTATATACGCCTATCGCATTGGTGATTTAAGCCAAGTTTACCCCTTGGCGCGCGGTGTTGCCCCGCTGATTGTCGCCGGTATCTCGATTGTGTTTCTGGGCGTCAATCTTTCCAAGTTTGAACTGGCCGCGATTGCCACGATTGGGGCAGGTATTATGAGCTTGACCTTGGTACGGCGAAGTGACGGTTTGCGAAATGGCCATGCTGCTTTATTGGCGGTTGTTACAGGAGGATGTATTGCAGGTTATTCCTTGGTGGACGGTTTTGGGGCAAGGGCGGCAGGT
>CAZKYZ010000565.1:0-2480 GCA_964557055.1 uncultured Desulfobacterales bacterium | reverse complement strand
CGGTAAGAAGAGGAGACGGCTATTGAAAAGTGTCGATATTGCCGTGATCGGGGGGGGGATTGTGGGGGTTTCCACCGCCTGGCAGTTGAAACAACGCTACCCGGGCGCGTCTATTTTGCTGATGGAAAAGGAATCCTTTCCGGCGTTTCATCAGACCGGGCACAATTCCGGGGTTATCCATGCCGGTGTCTACTACGAGCCCGGCAGTTTGAAGGCTGATTTTTGCAAACGGGGTGCTTCCCTGACCTTTGACTTCTGTCATGAACACGGCATCCCCTGCGAAAAATGCGGCAAACTGCTCGTTGCCACCGACGCTGTTGAATATGAACGCCTGCAATCCCTGGAGAAACGCTGCCGCCAAAACGGCATTGAAACACACCGCCTGACAGGGGCGCAATTACGCAGGCGCGAACCGCATATCAACGGTGTCGCGGCCTTCTTCGTCCCGGCCACCGGCATCACCGATTACAAAATGATTTCTGCAAAAATGGCCGACCGCTTTGTTGCTCTCGGCGGGGAAATTTTTTACCGGTCCAATGTCCATACCATCGCCGAAACATCCGGCAGCATCACCATCGGCAGCGGCAAGAAAACCGTCGAGGCCAAATACCTCGTGGCCTGCGGCGGTTTGATGGCCGACCGCCTGGCACGCATGTCCGGAATCGACATCGACTTTCAGATCGTCCCCTTCCGGGGTGAGTACTATCGCCTGCCGGACCGGCACAACCGTATCGTCAACCACCTGATCTATCCTCTCCCGGACCCCGACCTGCCGTTTCTGGGTGTCCATCTGACCCGTATGATAGACGGATTTGTCACGGTGGGCCCCAATGCCGTTCTGGGCTGGAAGCGCGAAGGCTACGGTTCATTTAATTTCGATCTCCGGGACAGCCTGGAAATGCTCACCTTTCCCGGATTCTGGAAAGTGGTTTGCGCCAACCTTTCATCCGGAATCGGCGAAATGAAAGATTCCCTGCTGAAATCCGGCTATCTCAAAAGGGTCCGGAAGTACTGCCCCGGTCTTGTTGCTGGGAATCTTCTGCCGTACCCGGCCGGCATCCGGGCCCAGGCGGTTAAAAAAGATGGCAGCCTGGTTCATGATTTTTTGTTTGCCGAAAGCAGCCGGTCTTTCCATGTCTGCAACGCTCCCTCACCGGCGGCAACTTCGGCCATGCCGATTGGAGCGTATATCTGCCGGAAAGTCGCCGACAAATTTGCGCTTTAGCCGCGTAGGCGTTTAGCGAATCGGCGGACACATTCATAAAAAAACTTTGTGAACCTTTAAACCATGATGAACACACCATTGCCCCCCATGGCCCTCGTCCGGCAGTCTTTCGACACCCAACGGATTGCCGACATTTCCAAAAAAATCGACGCAGAAATGCACAAAATCCGGTTTGTGGAAAAGATCATTCCCGGGCAGTCCGTCGCCATCACCGCCGGAAGCCGCGGAATCGCCGATATCGCCAGGGTGGTTCAACTGGTGGCCGCCAATCTGAAAATGGCCGGCGCACAACCATTTATCTTTCCTGCCATGGGCAGCCACGGCGGGGCCACAGCGATTGGGCAGGAAAAATTGCTGGCCGGTTTCGGCATTACCCGCTCGGAAACCGGATGCCCTGTCCGTTCCTCCATGGAGGTGGATGAAATCGGACACACGACAGACGGTCTGCCTGTTTTCGTGGATCGGTTGGCCCGTGGCGCGGATCATCTGGTGATCATCAATCGGGTCAAACCACACACCAAATTCGAAGGGCCCATTGAAAGTGGAATGGTAAAAATGATGGCCGTCGGCATGGGTAAGCACAAAGGTGCCGAAACGGTTCACCGGGCGTCTGTCCGGTTCGGGATGGGCCATGTGGTGCAGGAAATCGGTAAAGTCGTCCTGGAAAAAATGCCCGTTCTTTTCGGTGTCGGTCTGGTGGAAAATGCCTGCCACCAGCTTGCGGAAATACGATTCGTATCCCCGGATTCACTGTTTGAAGAAGAAGCCGGCCTCCTTGCACTGGCCCGCCGGAAAATGGCCCGCATCCCCTTTTCCGATATCGACCTGCTGATCGTGGATGAAATGGGAAAAGACATTTCCGGTACCGGTATGGATACCAATATTACCGGTGTCAACCGGGATATTCTGGGAGGATTTTCATCGCTGCCGAGAACCAAACGGCTCTTTGTCCGTGACCTGACACCGCAAACCGCGGGCAACGCCCTGGGAATCGGTTTTGCCGATTTCACCACTGCCCGGCTGGTTGGAAAAATCGACCGGAAAAAAACAACGATCAATTGCCTGGCCGGCATCAGCCCCGAAAAAGGCGCCATTCCGCTTTACTTCGATACGGATCGGGAATGCCTGGAAGCGGCTGTCCACTGCCTTGGAACACCACCTCCCGATGCCTTGCGGATCGTTCACATCAGAAACACCCGTTATTTGGAAAATCTGTCGGTATCAAAAGCTTATCAGGAAGAAATGAACAAAAACG
>CAZKYZ010000564.1:0-2491 GCA_964557055.1 uncultured Desulfobacterales bacterium | reverse complement strand
TAACGTAGGTTCGACTCCCGCCGCCTCCACCAAGTTGGAAATCAATATCTACCTCTCACATTACGTGCCCTACGGAGTTGTTTCTGCAACTAAGCACAAATGGTCGTGGTCCATGCCTGTATTGCTGGGGTGTGGATATCTGTCTGTTGTTGTACCAATTCAACAATCATCCAGATTGTGCTATTGTTACGCCTGATAAACGCATAGAAGTCCATGCTGGAACAAAAATTTTCACAGGCAGGAACGATACCCCTTTTCATGGAAACCCTCAATCTGACACAAGCCCGGCGGCTGGCACTGGCCCGGGCCGGTCTGCTCAAGCCCGAATGGACCAGGATGCCCCGGCGGGCAACCGGCCTGACCCGGCGAGCGCGTGAGGCAGCCCAGCGTGTGATCCAGCGTTTCGGTTATCTGCAGTTGGACACGGTGGCTGTGGCAGGTGCCCGCAGCCATTCCATCGTCCTGTTGTCTCGTCTGGAAGGGTTCGATCCGGCGCTGGTGGAAACACTGCTGCAACCCGGTGAGCCGCTGTTCGAATACTGGGGGCATGAGGCCTGTTGGCTTCCCATCGACCTATACCCGATGTTTGCCTTTCGCCGTCAGGAATTTCAGCACCACCCCTGGTGGGGGGATTTGATCGGGCAGCATCCCAGGGTGGCCGAAGACCTAACTCGGCGTATTCGCGAAGAAGGCCCGCTTCGCTCTCTTGACCTGGAAGGCCGCGGCAGCCGCGGCTGGTGGGATCTCAAGATGGCCAAACGGATGGCCACCGCCCTCTGGTCGGCCGGTATTCTGGCCATCCGCGAGCGCTCAAATTTTCAGCGAATATACGACCTGACCGAACGGGTGATACCGGAGCGCTGGCGCGAGGTTGCGCTGCCCCGGGACGATGCACTCGAGCGCCTGTTGCTGCTCGGACTGCAGGGGCACGGGTGGGCTACCACCGGAACCCTCACACAAACCTGGCGCCTGCGCAATATTGGCGAATCCATTCGGGCGACGCTGGCGAGATTGAGTGATAAAGGCGTCATCATTGCCTGCTCCCTGGTAAATGATGGTGGCCAACGCATCCCCGGCTGGATTCGTCCGCAAGATGTTGAACTGGCCAAACGCCTCCAAAGGGTACGCCCGCGCAAAGACCAGGGCGTTCTCCTGTCTCCTTTCGATCCTGTGCTGTGGGATCGCGCACGCGTGCGCCGGTTGTTTGGTTTCGAGCAGGTGCTGGAGATATTCAAACCGGCGCACCTGCGCATTTACGGTTACTACTGCATGCCAGTGCTGGCTGGGGATAAATTAGTGGCACGGGTTGATCTGAAAGCCGATAGAAAACTGCGCAAGCTCCATGTCATATCATACCGGTTTGAAACCGACGATGCCAAAGGGCGTGTGTCAACAGTAAATCGCAAGGCCTTGCACAGTGCCGTGACACGTTATGCAACTGCTATTGGCATGCAGCCTGTTGGGCTGCCGAAATAGGAGAAATCAGGGTCAAGGATTCAATCTGCTGATACTGTTCGATTCCAATTCCGACGAAAACCAAACCCAAGGGCTGAACAGTCGATGAGGACAGGAACTTGCCCGAATTACTACTAGGACAGGTCCACCGCCGACGTCAGCCGGTGAATGGTTTTTTCTACAAACGCATCATCCGTAAGGCTGAGTTCGATGGCTCCGTTGGGACAAACCGATACACACCGTCCGCATCCCCGGCAGGCCCTGCCAATTCTCGCCTGCCCGTTTTTCATCTTAATGGCATCTACAAAGCAAACGTTGTCGGCACAAATGCCGCATCCCACGCAGGCTTCGGTTACCTGAACCTCCACGCCGGGCATCTTTGTAAGTTTGTCGCCTATTTCCGGCGTAATGTGCGGTAGGATTCGCCAGAGACAGCAGCAGGGACAGCAGTTGCACACCGTCAACAGTTTCTGGCCGGGTTTGACGCCGAGCCAGACGGCATCGAGCTTGTTGCGGCCAACCATGTGGACCAGGCCGGCTTCCCGGCATTTTTGTACATGGTTTCGGGCTTCCTCGCGGGTGGCGGGCCGGCCGAATTTCGGATGGATGTCCATGGCGGCCTCTCCCATGAACAGGCAGCCCAGGGTTTTGGGATAGGTTTTGCAATCCGCAGAGTCGCGACAGATGCAAAAATTCATGATCCAGTGGTGATGGGCGTGATCTATAATTTGGTCCAGAACCTGGGAGGGCAGTACCATATCCCGCCGGCCCGTCAAACGCCGATTGACCTGTATGGCGGTGTCCGCCGGAAGATACAGGATGTCATCTTCAGCAAACAGAAGGGCGTCCAGAAGTTTACCGATGAGCGGGTAATGTGACAGCCTGGCAATGAAAAAGCGCCCGGCAAACGTTCGGTTGATAAGCGTCTTGATTCCGTAAGGGTTTGCCATGGTTCTCCCGGGTGCTTGGCTAAAGAAGCTTTTTATCTAATGATTTGAAAGGGCTGTGATTTATCTTGTAGCAGGAGATTGCCGCG
>CAZKYZ010000563.1:0-2498 GCA_964557055.1 uncultured Desulfobacterales bacterium | reverse complement strand
GCGATTTCCAGGGCACCCACACCGATTTTCCTGGAAAAAGCGATACAGGGAAGCAACTCGGAAGGTTGTGATGCTGCATTTTCCGTTGTTTCCCGGGCCAACCGCCGGTTTTCCCAAACGTGAAAATAATGCCCCACCCGTTCCTCGGTACTGAATTTTCGCTTGGCATAATCTCCCGGCAGATATTTATCACGACTAGCTTTTTCAGCCATTGTGCTCTCCTTTCTGTTTGCAGATGAAAAACTGTAATGGATTAACCATAATGGTTGGAAACTTCAGATTGCAATGCTTATGCCACGGGTGAGAACAAATTGATATATCTGTTTTTATACATATTTTGGATTTTTTTAGCAGTGGGCAGGGCACGTAAGGCAAAGGATGGTGTCAGTTCATTTTACACCTTGGAAAGGATCAGTGAGAAAAACTGAAATCTCTTCGCCCTGTTTTTCCGGACAAGTTTCAGGCAAGCAGGATTATCAGTTGGTCAAGCGCAAGAAACAGCCCTTCTTGATGGCTTATTCCGGCATTTCATGCTACATTTTCTCGCCTTTACGGGTAATGTGTATCTGTTTTCTAAAGAACGGCTTGCATGTAAAATTGCCGATTGTTGGAAGTAAATATGCGCAAACTAGCTTTTGGATACGCAACCAGATGCAACCTCAGGTGTGAGCACTGCGTGGCGGCGGGAGATCTTCCTGCCGGCAGGAAGATGGATCACGCTAAGGCAAAAGAAATCATTGTTGAGATAGCCCAGGCGGGTGTCGGCGGAATCAGTTTTTCCGCGGGTGAACCGTTTCTGTATTTCAACGAGATTGCAGAACTTGTGAAACTGTGCAGCCGAATCGGGATATATACCAGAATTGTTACCAACAGTTTTTGGGCAAAGACAGCAGCGGCTTCTGACCAGCTTGTTTCAGAACTGAAAAAAAATGGGCTTTGCCAATTACGATTGAGTTACTCAAGGTGGCACCAGAAAAATGTAGACAGGAACAATGTATTGAATGCGGCAAACAGCTGCGGAAAGATCGGATTGGCGTATTTTATTTCATTTGTTACCGATTTTTCCAATGAAGACGATCCGTATGAAAAGTTTCTGCGTGATCATGACCTCACGTTTTTCCCCGAACCCGTCATCTATGCAGGGCGTGCGGAATCTTTCAAGCGCAGGCGCATTCGGACCGATTACCAGGCAAACCGCTGCGATATGAACCCTTATCTTACCCCGGATCTGGACATGTACGCCTGTTGCGATGCGGGCAGCCATTTCCCGGAAACAGACTTCTTTTATCTCGGGAGCCGCAGCGACAATACGATGGAACAGCTTTTTACGAAAACAGAGACAGACCGGTTGCACAACCTCATCAGGACCATGGGGATAACAAATATCGCATCCTTTACCGGTATGCGGGCACGTGAGATCATAACCTACAGTAAATGCGAACTATGCCGGAAGCTGTTCAACACACCTGAAACGGTAACAAGGCTGCGGACGGAAGTGTCGCAACTGGAAGCCTGGAGGAGGTAGCCCCCGGATCCAAAATAGTATTTGTGCCCTATCCCCTGCTAACAGTCTTCAGCCTATCCACCTGTATCTTTTTCCCTAACAGCCTTCCCGGCGATATAAACCACATGTCGTCCGCCCCGTCCCGGGCGTCGCCGGTTAACGGAAAACCCGGCAGTTTGTAAACGTTTTTCAAAGGCTTTGTCCGGATCTTCGGACCAGACCGCAAACACCCCTTCCGCATTCAGAGCGGATCGGCTTACCGCCAGGGCCACATCCCCATACAGGTACTCTCCCCTGCCCTGGTCTCCTTCATAAGGGCCTTCGTACAGGTCAAGAATGATGGCATCAAAGCGCTTTTTTCCACCCTCTATTGCTGCAGTACGAATGATAGTAGCCACGTCATCAATCACAACCCTGACCCTCGGGTCGTCAACTGCTCCGTTGGTAAGATGGGCAATCGGTCCACGGCACCATTTGACCATTACCGGGTTCAATTCAGCCACCACGACCTCGGCGTCAGCCGAAAGATTATCAATGGCGGCCTTCAGGGTAAAACCCATGCCCAGACCACCCACAAGCACTCTGGACTTTTTTTTATTCTTCAGAGACTCACAGGCCAGCTCGGCCAAAACAATCTCAGATATGTTGGCCGAGGAGTTCATCAGCACGCGACCATTGATGGTGATTAGAAAATCTGTTTCACCCCTCTGTCGAAGATCGAGAAATCCATCATCGGTATTCATACCTTCAACGCTCCGCCAAGGCTGAGCCATTTATCCGTCACTCCTTATTTGTTCAGTCATTCCGGGGAAAAAACCGTTTTCGAAAGGGTCGGTTTTTCAATTGCTCAGAATTGTTGGCGCATTTCAGATGTCGGGGTTGCTTATGCTACACCCTTTTCTGATGATATTCCAGCATCTGGAGGCACCCCAACCGTCCTCTTTTTCCCTTTTTCTACATTCACTGCGGGCTATTTCTATGATTCTATCCTTGT
>CAZKYZ010000562.1:0-2502 GCA_964557055.1 uncultured Desulfobacterales bacterium | reverse complement strand
GGACGTTACTACCAGTGAGTTCAAGGATCTTGTCTGTTTTACGCCATGTTTTTTATGCAATGTTAGGGTTCACGCCCCGGAAGGGGTAATCTTCAGTAAAGAGAGGAGGTGCAATGGGGCTCACGGATTTCACGGTCTATGATATTTATTGCCGCAATGCAGGTTTGTTCGGAGCGGATACTGCTGTGGTGTGCGGAGAAAAAAAGACCAGTTTCGCCGATTTAAAGAACGGATCGGACAGGCTGGCTGCCGGTCTTGCCGGAATGGGCATCGCCAAAGGCGACCGGGTCGCGTTGCTGGCTTATAACTGCTGCCGGTTTTTCAACATTTTTGGCGCGGCAGCTGCTTTGGGTGCCGTCGTTGTCCCTATCAACTGGCGCCTGGCTGCCGCTGAAATCGGCCATATACTCCAGGATTCCTCACCGGCACTGATCATAACCGACGACAACTTTATCGAACTTGCCATGGAAATAGCGATTCCCGGTGATAAACCGGTGGTTTTGCTGCAGGCGTCCCAGCAGCATCCGGCTGTCCGGAGTCTTGACGATTTGCCGGAAAAAGCTTTCCAGTCAGTGGATGTCCGTTCAAAAGACCCCTTTTGCATCATATACACCGCTGCGATGGAAGGTCTGCCGCGCGGTGCGGTTCTATCCCATGGAAATATCGTGTCGAGTAATCTGCAGACCATGGCCACAATGGCACTCGGAAAGTTGGATGTTTACCTGAATATGTTACCCCTTTTTCACATTACCGGGTTAAACCTTTCCATGACGGTGATGCACGCCGGCGGGCGGAACGTCGTCATGGAGCGGTTTGATGCCGCCGGGGTCCTTGAACTGACCCAGCAGGAGAGGGTCACCATCCTGGCAAGCTTCCCGCCGATTTTGTCCAGCCTGCTCAGCGCGGCTGATGGCGGCGACTATGACCTTGGTTCCCTGAGCCATGTCATGGGAATCGATAAACCCGAAACGATCGAAGCCTTTGAAAAGAAATCCGGAGCTGCTTTCTGGGTTCTCTACGGTCAGACGGAAACATCCGGACTGGTGTCCTTTTCGCGGCGATCCGAAAATCCGGGATCGGCCGGGAGGATCGGAATAATGACTTCCGTAAAGCTGGTGGATGACCATGGGAATGAAGTCCCGACGGGTGAGAAAGGTGAAATTACCGTCAGGGGGCCGCTGGTGTTTAACGGTTTCTGGAATCAGGAGGAAGCCAACCGGCACATTTTCCGCAATGATTGGCACCACACGGGTGACCTCGGGACCCTGGATGCGAACGGGTACCTTTATTTTGCCGGCAGAAAACCGGAAAAGGAATTGATCAAACCGGGAGGAGAGAACGTTTATCCGGCAGAAGTGGAAAAGGTCATCCTGGAGCATCCGGCCGTTGACAGGGTCAGTGTTATCGGTGTTCCGGACCCCACCTTCGGAGAGGGAATCAAAGCCGTCTGCACCCTGAAAGAAGGCCGGACCCTGGGGAAAACAGAATTGATCGAATTTGTCGCCGACCGGATTGCGCGCTACAAAAAACCGCGCTATGTGGATTTTGTTGCGGAACTGCCCCTTGCTGCGAACGGAGAGATCGATCGGGAGAAGGTCAAGGCGCTCTACGGGCGTACCTGAGACAGGAGAAAAGGCAGCCGGGGTAATGGCTTTTCAAAAAAGCACCTTTGCCCCCATACGTTTTCGCAGGATGAAATAATTCGAATTCTAAAGGAGAAAGTGAATGCACATTACGTTTTTTGGCGCAGTGAGACAGGTTACCGGTTCCATGCACTTGTTAACTTCGGATGAAGACAAAATATTGATGGATTGCGGTATGTTTCAGGGGAGGCGCAAGGAGAGCGCCGCGCGGAACGCCGTGCTGCCTTTTGACCCGGGAATGCTTACCAACGTTGTTCTTTCGCATGCCCACATCGACCATTCCGGGCGAATCCCTGTGCTTACCAAAAACAGCTTCAACGGCAGGGTCTTCTGCACCCGCGCCACTTGCGATGCCGACGAATACCTGCTGCTGGACAGCGCCCACATTCAGGAATCGGATGCGGAATACCTGAACTACAAAATGTTGCGTTCGGCGTTGTCCCAAATACATTCCGAGAGCGGCAACCAATCCAAGAAGGAACACGAAAAAACCATTAAAAAGCTGAAGAAAAAAGGCCATCGTATTGACGCCGAGCTGGTTGGTCGCCTGATCAACAAATATCACCTGAATGGTGTTGAGCCGCTCTACACCCAGGAGGATGCTGAAAGTGCGCTTACCTACTTCTCCGGCCACCCGTATCGCCAGCCGGTGACCATCGGCAAGAATATGACCTGTACGTTTTATGATGCCGGTCATATCCTGGGATCGGCCGTTTCGGTCATTCGGCAGGAGAAAAACGGCCGCAAGCAAACGGTTTGCTATACCGGCGACCTGGGCCGATTTGACAAACCCATTTTGAAAAATCCAACCCTTGATTTTGCCCCGGAAGACCGGGATATCGATCTGCTTGTTATGGAG
>CAZKYZ010000561.1:0-2508 GCA_964557055.1 uncultured Desulfobacterales bacterium | reverse complement strand
AAAAGATAAACGGGTAGCCGAAACTGCGGATAAATTGCGCCCGGGCCGGGCTGTCAATATCTTTTGGGGGTGTTTTTTTCATTGTTGTTTATAAAACGATAAGGGTTCCAGGGGCCGAGGGCATGGAGCATAGGGCATAGCGTTTAAAATTATGCCCGGGCGATTCGATATATGACACAAAGCGTATACACTTTTCCCCACACTTTTAACGCTTTATAATTCTTAAGCAGGGAGTGCTGATGCCTTGTTTTGTGTCACTTGAACCCTTGGCCCCGTACCCCTTGAATCCTTATTTAGATCAACTCTTTTGGAGATGATCCAATATAGGATAAAATCGGACAGATAGCAACCTTGCGCCAATCTGCCGCTCCGGGTTGGGAATCGAAATGATCTTATCGGCAGGATTTCTTTTTTTATGGCTGATTCGTTGACAGATCCGGTCCAATCCGATAGGGATAGTTTCTGTCCATTTTCGAAGTTCATCGAATTCCGGTAAAAACCTGCAGGTATTCCGTTATGGCAGCCGCTGCCAAAAAACCGTATCCGTCTATTTTGTTCCTGAGCCCCAACCCGGAAATCAGTGATACCGTTTCCGGTAAGCTGGCCCGCTGGATGCCGAAATACGACCTGCAGATCTGCGAGGGTGAAAGCGAATTAACGGGCCTGATCCATAATCTTTCCCCCGAGGCTATTCTTGTTTTCGTTTCCCCGGTATCGAAAGGAATCGAAATCTGCCGCCGGATCAAACCCATCCGGGAGGCCACCGGCATCCCGTTGATTTTGTACGCGAACAATATAACGGAAAAATCCCCCTTGTTCACACAGGCTTTTCAGGTAGCCGACGGTATTCTGACCAGGCCTTTAAAAACGGCCGCCCTACTGTCGCAGCTGCAAAATATACTGCGACTGCGCGCCGCCCAACAACGGATTTCAGAAAGCGCTGACCCCGTACCCCCCCAGCGGAATGAAAATCGTTACCGGTCTGTATTTGAAAATACCGGCGCTGCGACCATCATTATCGACGCCGACGCCACCATCGCCGAAGCCAACCGCGAATTCGAAAAGATCAGCGGCTACCGCCGGGAAGCCATTGAGGGCAAGATGAGCTGGACTCGTTTTGTTCATCCGGACGACCAGGAACGGATGCGCTATTTCCATACCAGCCGAAGCCTCCAGGAGGGCAGTGTCCCTTCGCTTTACGAGTTCAAATTCGTAGACATTAACGGCAATACCCGCGACATCCTGCTGCGGGTCGGAATGATCAAGGGATCGGACCAGAGTATTGCATCCCTGTTGGACATTACCCTGAGAAAACGGGCGGAAGAGGCCTTGCGGACCAGTGAACGTAAATACCGCACCATTCTGGACAGCATTGAAGAAGGCTATTTCGAAGTCGATCTTTCCGGCAGCATGCTCTTTGTCAATGCATCTTTGTGCCAGATCTCCGGATACCCGAGTGAACAGTTGTTAAAAATGAACAACCGCGATTATTCCAATCCGCGGACTGCCAAAAAAATGTATCGCATGTTCAACCAGGTATACAAGACAGGCAAATCGTCCGGTCCCCAGCGTTTTGAAATCGAACGGGACGGTCATAAAAAAATCCTGGAACTCACGGCATCCCTGATTACGGACAAACAGGGCAAGGCAAGTGGTTTCCGGGGCCTGCTACGGGATGTCACCGATCGTGAGTGGGCCGAGAGGGGAAAACGTAATTTCGAACGGCTTCAGGGGGTGCTTGAGATGGCCGGGGCCATCTGCCACGAGCTGAACCAGCCCCTGCAGAGCATTTACGGATACGCCGATCTTTTGGAAATCGACCAACCCAATGGCAGTTCCCAGATCCGCTATGTCAACAAGATCACCGATCAGGTGGAACGAGTCAAGGCGATCACCGGTAAACTCATGCGCATCACCAAGTACGAAACCGTGGAATACCTCAACGGCAGCAAAATCATCGACATCAACAAATCCTCCGAAAGGGCATCATAAGGAGAACCTAAGGGCAGGCTGTATCCGAAGAAGGGTTCAGGGATTCGAGGGGTCAAGGATTCGGGTGAAAAGCATAAACCATACAAACATAAGGACATGAAGAAAAAAAACCGTTTCCCCGCAAAGGCGCAGGGACGCAAAAAAAATCAGGTGGTTAGGCTGTAGGCTGTTAGCAAGGGCTTAAAACCATAGAGTGAACAGTAAATAGTGAGCAGTAAGTAGTAAGAGCATTGAACAGAGGGTATCCGAAAGTAGATCTGATGTTCGGCACCTGTTTTCGAAATTCGCAATCCGAAATTCGAAATTTGTCGTTCTCCCGCAGGGCTCCAATAAACCTAATAGCCTACAGTCTAAAATGCTGATCTTCAGTGATTCGAGGGTTCGAGGGAAACAGCAGAGAGCAAAGAGAACTTAAAGATCTTGCTCATGGCTGATAGCTCATAGTTCATGGCAAAAGAAAGAACAAACGAACAACCAAGAGCAAAGAGCTATGAACCATGAACCAATTGTCTAACA
>CAZKYZ010000560.1:0-2509 GCA_964557055.1 uncultured Desulfobacterales bacterium | reverse complement strand
GGTACAGACTACCATTCTCATCTGGGCACAAAACGGGGCGGTATGGCCGTCCGCGGCTCCGGCGAGATCAGAAGATCCATACACAACATCGAAAACAACTATTTTCGGAACAAATTCGAACCCGACCTCGCCAAGTTTGAGGGCCATGCGGGCATCGGCGTTATCAGTGACTTCGACCCCCAACCCCTGATCATCCATTCCCACATGGGCTCTTTCGCCATCGTTACCGTCGGAAAAATCAACAACATTGAAGCACTGACCCAAAGGCTGCTGAGCGGCCACAAACATTTTTCCGAAAACACGGGCGGTCAGACCAATCCCACGGAGCTTGCGGCCATGCTGGTATGCGAAGAAGGGACTTTCGCCGCGGGTATTCAAAATGCGCAATCCCTCATCGAAGGGTCCCTGTCCATTCTCCTGCTTACTGACGATGGCATTTACGCCGCCCGCGACAAACTGGGCCGCACGCCTCTGGTAATCGGGAAACGGGAAGAAGACCTGGCGGTTGCGTCGGAAAGCTGCGCCTTCCCCAACCTGGGGTTCGAGGTGTCCTGTTTTCTCGGACCCGGAGAAACCGTCCTGTTGACACCGGAGGGGATGGAGAAAATAATCGAACCCGGCGATAAAATGCAGGTCTGCTCTTTTCTGTGGGTCTATTACGGATATCCGGCTTCCGAATACGAAGGTATTAACGTGGAACACGTCCGCAACCGTTGCGGGGCTGCCCTGGCCCGCAAGGATGATGTGGAAATCGATTACGTGGCCGGTATCCCGGATTCCGGTATCGGACACGCCATCGGCTATGCCGGAGAGAAAAATATCCCCTACCTGCGGCCGTTCGTCAAGTACACGCCCACCTGGCCCCGCAGTTTTATGCCCCAGGACCAGGACCTGCGCGATCTCGTGGCCCGCATGAAACTGATTCCCGTGCGCCGCCTCATCGAAAACAAACGCATTCTGTTTTGCGAGGATTCCATTGTCCGCGGCACACAGCTGAAGGACAACATTCAGATTCTGTACGACTACAACGCCAGGGAGGCCCACATGCGGCCTGCCTGCCCCTGCCTGATCCACGCCTGTGAGTTTCTGAATTTTTCAACATCCCGGTCCACTATGGATCTGGCCGGCCGTCAGGTCATCCGTGAGATCGAGGGACGCGAAGATATCCATCTGGACGAGTACGCCCGGGCAGGCTCCGATCGCAACCTGGAAATGATCGAACGCATCCGCCGGCGGTTGAAACTCACCAGCCTCAAATACCAGACCCTCGACGATTTGATTGACGCCATCGGCATGCCCAGGGAAAAACTATGCACCCACTGCTGGGACGGAACCAGCTACATGAAATAGCCAACCGCCGGAATGTATTTCCGTCCATGCTCAATTCCAATGATTACAGCAGCCGGCCTTTCCCCCCAACACTATGAACCGGATGGCGGCCGGTACGGCAGCCGGATGGTAAAAGTGCTTCCCTGGCCCGGAGTTGAATCCACCGTCAGGCTTCCGCCGTGCTCCTGAATGATCTTTCGGGTGACGGCCAGTCCCAAACCGGTGCCCTTCGATCCTTTGCTGCTGAAGAATGGCTGAAAAATTTGATCTACCACTTCCGCCGGGATTCCCGATCCGTTGTCCTCCACCTCGATAACGGCACTGTCACGACTTCCCTTACAAGTCCTTACCGTTACCCGGCTGCCTTCATCATTACAGGCATCGATGGCGTTGGATACGAGGTTTAATACGCACCGGTAAATAGACGTCGGCTCCATAAAAATTTTGTCAAGACTCCGGTCGGGATCAAAGGCGAGATTCACCTTGCGTTCATCTGCCGCTGTCCGAACCATATCAACCACCGATTCCACCAGTTCGTTCAAATCCGTTTTAACGTATTCCGGTTCGTGTTCTTTTGAAAACGTCAGCATGTCCTTGACCAGGCCCATCATCCGTTCCTGGTTCCGCTTGAGCATCTCAAAACCCCGGTCCGGTTGCCCCCCTGTCAGTTTTTGTAACGTGATCCCCACAAGATATACGCCTCCCTGGATGCCGCTGAGCATGTTTTTAATACAGTGGGCGATACCGGTAACCGCCTGTCCGATGGCGGCCAGCCGCTCGGCTTTCAATGCCTCCTCGGCCAGGTGAACGTTGCGGATGGCGACCGCAATCTGGCTGGCTACGGCTTCAGCCAGAAGCAGATCATGTTTGCAGAACCCGTCTTCATTTTCTTTATTGACCATTTCAAGGGCACCGATGCATTCTTCCTCAATGGTGAGCGGAACACACAGGATAGATCGGGTGCTAAACCCGCTTATTCTGTCCACCCGATTGGCAAAGCGGATGTCCTTCTGGGCATCGTTAATCAGAACCGATTCGCGGTGCTGTATGCACCCCCCGACAATTCCTTCTCCGGCCTTCAAACGGAAGCGGTTGAGTTTGTCTGTATTTTTTCCGGTTACGGCATGAAAGACCAGTTCGTCTTTTTCCCGATCACAAAGGACGATGGTGCTGCCCTCCA
>CAZKYZ010000559.1:0-2519 GCA_964557055.1 uncultured Desulfobacterales bacterium | reverse complement strand
TATACCGCCCACAGCCTGGCTGGTCTTTACGGTATCGCCATGGCAGCCATGTCCATGCTTTCCATGACCGGTATGGTTATCGCCATCGACGCTTACGGCCCCATCACCGACAACGCCGGTGGTATTGCCGAAATGGCCAATATGGACGAGTCCGTCCGTAATGTAACCGATCCGCTGGACGCTGTCGGCAACACCACCAAGGCTGTAACCAAGGGTTACGCCATTGGTTCCGCTGCTCTGGCCGCCCTGGTTCTGTTTGCCTGCTACGTGTATGAGTTCCAGCTGCAAGGCGGCGAAAGCGAAGCCATTGCCTTCGATCTGGGCGATGTGAACGTCATCATCGGTCTCTTCATCGGCGGCCTGCTGCCGTATCTGTTCGCATCCGTTTGCATGAAGGCCGTTGGAAACGCCGGTGCCGCTGTTGTCGAAGAAGTGCGCCGTCAGTTCCGCGAAATTCCGGGCATCATGGAAGGTACCGCCAAACCGGATTACGGCACCTGTGTCGACATCGTCACCAAGTTCGCTTTGAAAGAGATGATGATTCCCGCTCTGCTGCCGGTTGTTACACCGGTCGTTGTCGGCCTGCTCCTGGGTAAAGTCGCCCTGGGCGGACTGCTGATCGGTTCCATCGTAACCGGTTTGTTCCTGGCCCTGTCCATGACCACCGGTGGAGCTGCTTGGGATAATGCCAAGAAATACATCGAAGACGGACATCTGGGCGGCAAGGGCTCCGAAGCCCACAAAGCTGCCGTTACCGGCGACACCGTAGGCGACCCCTACAAAGATACCGCCGGCCCTGCAATCAACCCGATGATCAAGATCCTCAACGTGGTTGCTCTGCTGATGGTTCCGTTCCTGATGTAGTACCGATCGTGGAACACCATTTGGACCCCAAAGGGTTGGCGCTTTGCGCCAACCCTTTTTTTTATTGATTGTTCCCGGTACTAATGATATAACTTGGTTTCAGTTGTGCCTGTTTTTGCAGTCATAGCAACATTTGGCGCCAACCGGCTGTTGGATTCCCCCAACCGAAACAAGGAAAAAAATGCCCGACACTAACGAAAAAACAGCGGCAAATACCAAAAAAATCCGCACCTTCAAGGTGGGTGACCTTGCTGTCTACCCCGCCCATGGCGTCGGACGGATCGACGCTGTGGAGAGCCGGGTCGTCAACGGGGAAAAACACGAATTTTATATCATGAATGTTCTTGAAAACGGGATGGTTATCATGATTCCCATCCGTAATGTCGATTCTGTGGGCCTGCGAGATGTCATTCGTAAGCAGGATATTCCCAAGATCTACGAAGTGATGCAGGTACAGGCAAATCCCTGCGACGGGCAAACCTGGAACCGCCGCTATCGGGAATATATGGACAAAATCAAGACCGGCTCCCTCTACGAGGTGGCGGAAGTTTTCCGGGATCTTTTTCTGTTGAAATTGAACAAAGACCTTTCCTTCGGTGAGCGGAAACTGTATGACACGGCCCAGGGACTGCTCGTAAAAGAACTCTCCACTGCTAAAAATACGGATGAAGCCACCATTATTTCCGAAATCGAAGCATTGTTCCCATCCAAAGAACAAGAACCGCAATAACCGCCAGCCATGGACCCGGTGAATCACACCCAGGATCCGCAATTCGTCGTCATTGAGGCCGAAACGGGCCGTCGCCTAGACCAGGTCGTTTCCGAAAGAGTTGCGGCTCTTTCCCGGTCGTACGCAGCCCGTTTGATCAAAGGCGGGCGGGTCTACGTCGAGGGAACCCGTCGAAAACAGGGCTACCGCGTTACCGCCGGCGAAACGATCACCTATACGATTCCAGCCCCCGAAGCGGTATCCACACTGGCGGAACCAGTGGAAATCGATTTTCTCTATGAAGACAGCCATATCGTCGTCATCAACAAACGCCCCGGCCAGGTGGTGCACCCGTCGCCGGGGCACACCGGCGGGACCATTGTCAACGGGCTGCTCTATCATTGCCCGGACATCGCCGGTATTGGCGGAGAAGTGCGGCCCGGGATCGTGCACCGGCTGGACAAGGACACTTCCGGCGTTCTGGTGGTGGCCAAAAATCAGATCGCCCATGAGTGGCTGGCCGACCAGTTCAAGAAACGCACGCTTCGGAAACGGTACCTGGCGCTTCTGAAAGGGGTGCTCCCGGCAGACAGCGGCGTGGTAGACCTTCCCATCGGGCGGCATCCCGTAGACCGTAAGAAAATGTCCGTAAAAAGCCGCAGGGGCCGGAACGCTCTCACCCGTTGGAAGATTCGCGAACGACTCGCGGGGGCATCCCTGGTGGAGGTCGATCTGCATACCGGCCGTACCCACCAGATCCGGGTACACATGACTGCCATGGGACACCCGGTGGTGGGGGATGCTGTATACGGCCGACCGAGGGGCGAGGGTGTTCACCGACAGATGCTGCATGCCTGGAAAATTCGTTTGGTTCATCCCGCAACCCTTCAGACGGTATCCTTTGAAGCTCCGCTCCCGGCAGACATGGCGGCGGTGATCGAGACGT
>CAZKYZ010000558.1:0-2524 GCA_964557055.1 uncultured Desulfobacterales bacterium | reverse complement strand
AGATGCTATGCATTTCTCCTTTTACAAGGCGACCAAACACCGTATGCTACTGAAAACAGCAAGGGACCGAACCCACAGAGGAGATCCGGGATGAAAACCGTCGCAATGGTCGGCTTGATCATCACCATCCCGCTGGCTTGTTGTCTGTCCGTTGTGAGGGCAGGCACTTCTTTTGATTGTGGCGCTTACTCTGATCGATTCGATTACCTGGATATCAGCCGCTGGCAGGAAGTTCTGCTGTATTCGGATGTGCAAGGCGAAGTCGGTGTTGAAGACGGGCAGGTCGTTTTGCGGGCACACCCGGAAGCCCCATCGGAGATTCAGATCTATTCTCTTTTCACGCTTGAAGGTGATTTTGACATCCAGATCGACCTCAAGATCATCCACAAAGGTCGCAATGACCGCTGCCGCTTTAATGCCGGGTTGATTCTTCAGACCGCCGGCGACGAACTCAGCTATAAGTGCTATATCTCCAAACGTCCGAACAAGTCCTTGGCGTATACCGGCCGGGTGGACAGGCTCGGAGAGGACAATCAGGAGAGACAAAAGGGCGGCCAAGCCGCGGACATCAATCGAGTTCGGGTTGTCCGCAAAAACGGGAACATCACCTTTTATTCTTTCAGCGCAGAAGGTTGGAAAACACAGACGGTCTTCAACGAGCCATGTATGGACAATCTTCGGATACGGCTGAAATTGCAGACATCCGGAGATGAGGAGGCAACGGGGGGTTGTCCGGCAATTGTCGGATTCGACAATTTCAGCGTGAATTCATGTACGGCGATTGTTGCTGAGTAAAACAATTTACCAAGAAAAGCATCTCCGTTATGCATCTCCAATCCGTAACCCTGCAATCGAACTTGTTTCCGAAAACGGAGCAATATCCTTTCAACTTGGCGATATTGAAAAAAGCAGGCACTATCCCTTTTCGCTCACCGGTCACCTTCTTTTGTGGAGAAAACGGTTCCGGCAAAACAACCCTTTTGGAGGCGATCGCGGTCAGATGTACCATCAAGATATGGAAAGATAATGGGAACAGTCGGTTGCATAAAAGCCCCTTTGAGGACCATCTGTCCAAGTATACATCCGTCGAATGGTGTGACGGCCCTGTTCCCGGTTCGTTTTTCGGCAGCCGCATCTTCCACAAGTTCACCCGTCTGTTAGATGCATGGGCTGCGACGGATCCCGGTCTTTTGGATTATTTTGGTGGTCAATCCCTCATGGGCCAGTCCCACGGTGAATCCCTGATGGCGTTTTTCAAATCCAGGTACCGTATACCCGGACTGTATCTTCTGGATGAGCCGGAAACCGCTCTTTCCCCGGCCAGTCAATTGGAACTGCTCTCGCTTATATACAAAATGGCCGGGGCGGGACACGCGCAGTTTATCATCGCAAGCCACTCTCCCATACTGCTGGCTTGTCCGGAAGCCGAAATATTGCATTTTCGGGCCGACGGCATTGATCCAATCGATTATGAGGAGACCGACTACTATCGCGTCTACAGGGATTTTCTGGAAAATCGGAATCACTATTTGAAGGAATTAGTGCCTGGATGAGATTGAAAGACACAAAACCTGCAATACCCGTGCCCCCAAAACGTAGACTTTACAACAACAATCCGGAACCGCCCGTAATTTGATGCCGACCATCATCACCCATGCTGTAATTGCCGGTGCCGCAGGGAGCATTGTCGCCTCCCGGCCGAGACTGTTCAAGTTCTGGTTTTTTGTCCTGACCTGTTCTCTCCTGCCGGATGCCGATGTGATTGGTTTTTCTGCCGGGATCCCGTACGGTGATTTTTGGGGTCACCGAGGATTTTTCCACTCGATTTTTTTTGCCGTCGTGTTCGGGTTTGGGGCTACGTTTCTGTTTTTTTGGGAGGAAAAGCCTTTTTCCCCACGATTCTGGAAGATTGCCGTCGTTTTGTCTTTTGTCGGTGCCAGCCACGGCCTTTTTGACGCCATGACCGACGGCGGGTTTGGTATCGCTCTTTTTTCCCCGTTTGATAATGGCCGGTACTTTTTTCCATGGACCCCGATCAAGGTTTCGCCCATCGGCGTAGAACGATTTTTCAGCCAATGGGGACTCGCTGTTATGAAAAATGAAATTTTGGTGGTCTGGCTGCCGCTGTCGATATTCTGGGTGGTTATTTTTGCGGCAAAGAAGGTTATGCTAAAAAAGCATCCAGGCGTTTGGCCGTAATGTCGAAAACCTGAAGGACGATTCATCATGAAGAAACATATTTCACTGCATCCGGGTCCGGGATAGACCGTTCGTTTTACCGAAACAGGGAGTGTAACAATGGCCGTGAAACCGATATTGCTGCTGGGCAATCCGCAACTGTATGTGCGCTCGACACCGGTTGAGAAGGAAGAGCTGGATTCTGTAGCCCCGATTATGGAAGACCTTCACGATACCCTTATGGATTATCGTGAAAAATACGGTTCGGGGCGGGCGATCGCAGCTCCTCAGATCGGGGTCATGAAATGGCTGATCTATATGCATGTCGATGAACCGCTTTTGCTTG
>CAZKYZ010000557.1:0-2524 GCA_964557055.1 uncultured Desulfobacterales bacterium | reverse complement strand
AGAACAGCTGATCTCCACCAGCTACTTGCCCTTGCCAAGAGCTATCAGCCAAGAACCATGAGCAGCTGATCTCAAACAGCCACGAATCCTTGAACCCTGCCCCTAACTCTATGCGCCATGCTCTATGCCTTGACCCCCTGAACCCTCGAACCCTTTTCTCCAACTAACTTGGAGAAGAACCCCTTTTTGCACCCATTATAGGGGGATCCGTCTCACCATCCTGCAGCCTGAACTCGCCACAGGCGTATGTTTCCTTTTCGCCGAACATTTTGAACCGATACCCTTGCGCCGTTTTTTCCAGGCCCGCCCTGATTGATTTTGCGGAAACATCGATTTCGCGGATATACTGAATGCCGAATTGACTCATTTTTGCCGGGTTGCCCATAAAAGCGAGCAGCAGGGTTTCCAGGTAATCGATATAGACGGCATTGTTGACATGCCCCAGGGGGTCGAAATCCGGTTTTCGGATGGAAATGTCGCAGGTAAATTCCGGCTGGAAACGGTCGTCCGGGTTCCATGCATTGATGTCGATATCCAGCGCCGCTTCCGGTTCGGTGGTGTATCCGATGGTGCTTTCCGGCGGTATCTTGACGATTTTGCGCCGGCCGGTATCCAGGTAAAGCCATTGGCTGGTGGCGGCACCGATGGGTTGGCCGGAAGCTTCCAGGCGGTAGTCGCGGTAAGCCCAGAACCCTTTTGAGCCCCGGTGCCAGGTGGTGGCCCTAACGGTCTCCCCGTATTCCGGGTAGCGGCGGATATCCATTCGGATGCGCCGCAGGATCCAGGCAAACCCGCTTTTCAGGAGTTTGCGGGGGCTTTCCCCCGCCCGTTCGGAATGGGCAACGGCCGCCTGCTGCAGCAGACGGTAAAGATGGGCTACCGCCACCGTGTAATCGGCGTCTACTTCCAGATAGTCAACTGCTTTTTCAAGAGATACTTTCAAAGGGCTGCTCCTGATGCAACCTGCAGGTATACGATCAACCGTCGAGAATGCCGCACAAGCGGCAGGCGGCCCGCTTCTTTTCCGGCATGTCCACCTGCCGTGAAATCATGATGCGCTGAGCCTGGGGAGATCCGGCTCCGTGCATCGATTCGGTCAGGTAACCGACCGCTGCTGTTCCCAGGGTGAGGTTCTCGATCAGCCGCAGGATGCGCATGCGGTTTTCGGTGGGGACCGATTCTTTGGTGCGCAGGTATTTTTCGATCCATTTACCGGTTGCCGGAGAGCGGTAATCCGCTTCGGCCGGAAGTGTCACCATGAGGCCGCCGGCAACGTCCTGCGCCAGGCGGGCGATCTCGTACGGAAACCGGGTTACGTTCTGCTTGTGCACATTGGCCAGCAGCATATCGACGGCAAAGGTGCCGCTGGGTTTGGCGGCACCTTCGGAGGCACAGGCGATGCAGCCGCAGTAAAGCGTTTCGTTCAACTGGTTCATCTCGATGATTTTGTCCCGGATGTGGGAGGCGCCGTCGACTCCGTTGAATTCAGCCGCTGTCTGGGCGGCGCCGATCAGGACATCGCCCACGCCCACCTTGCAGGCGTAGCTTTGACGGTGATAGGCTGCAAAGTTTTCCACCAGGACACCGCTGAAATCGAATTCGCGGTACATGAAAACGCGTTCCCAGGGGACAAAGACGTCATCGAAGACCACTAGGGCTTCATGGCCGCCGAAACGGGGATTGCCGCGGTCGATCGTGCCTTCTTCCATCTTGCGGGTATCACACGACTGGCGGCCCATGATGTAGATGAGCCCTTGCGTGTCGCTGGGGAGCGCAAATGAAACGGCGTAATCCCGATCTTCCCGGCGCATGCTCATGGTCGGCATGACAATTATTTCATGGGAATTGAGAGCGCCGGTCTGGTGCGCCTTGGCTCCCCGGACGACGATGCCTCCCGGTTTTTCGGCCACCACATGCAGGTAGAGATCCGGATCTTTTTGAAGATGGGGCGGCAGCGAACGGTCGCCTTTCGGGTCGGTCATGGCGCCGTCACAGGTCAGGTCGTTTTCCTGAACATATTCGAGATAGGTTCGAAACCGGGAGTAATAATCCGTGCCGTATTTCACATCGATGTCATAGGTGGCGATGGACAGCGCATTCAAGGCGTCCATACCGACACAGCGCTGGAAGCAGCATCCCGTCTTTCTGCCAAGCAGCCGGCCCATTTTGCTCTTTTGCAAAAGATCGTGCGTACTCTGGTGGATATGCGTAAAGCGGTTGATCGGTTTTCCGGTAATATGCGACGTGGCCGTCATGATATCCCGGTATTTCGGGCTGTGGGCCAGTCCATAGGTGAGGGCGACAGCATTCATCGAGGGCCGGATAATGGGGTGATCAACAACATTGTCGATTTTTTCACCGAACATGTAGACTTCCAGGTTCAGTTTGCGAAGGCTTTCTTCGTACTGTTTGGCGGTCATGAGCATGGGGCATCTCCCGTTAGAAAAAGTGGTTCTTCTCCCAATTAGTTGGGAGAAAGGGTTCCAGGGGTCAGGGCGAAGAACAGTGAGTAGTCAGTAGTAAA
>CAZKYZ010000556.1:0-2527 GCA_964557055.1 uncultured Desulfobacterales bacterium | reverse complement strand
TGCTGCAGTTTTTATTGTCTGCTCAATGGCACTGCCACGGTCATTGCTGCAAAGGACTCTTGACCCCATAACAATTCTTGGTCTCGCAGCCTATCTCTGCAAATGCTGCGTTCCTTTTTGATCGGCTCGCTGTGCTCCAATGCTGACCTTGAGTCCCAGCTGCCAAATTCCATGCTCATCTAAGAGACATACTGATATCGTGGTCTGGTCAAGAGAAGACTTACTATAGTGTTAGCCCAATAGTCTGCTCCCGAACGAAAAATAACCTATTTAGCCAAATAGTCTGTGTCAGACTGCTTACACTACACGATTTAGAGACCTGAAGCTCATGCACGACATTCACAATATCGATAGGCTTCTTTTTCATCGAGTGAAGTGCAAATTTCTTGAGATCTGCTTTAACATGCCTTAGCTGAACAGAGTGTCTCCTGAGCAAGATTGGTCAATCCCCAATGAGGACAGTTTTAATCTCGCCGGTAGATTGATGAGATAATTCTTAACTCATTGATAAACAGTTGGATGTAGGTAAAGCGTGTCAACCTACCTAAGCATGTTTCTGGAATATCCTTACTAGGTAAAGGGTGTCACCCTACCTAAGCATGATTCTGGAATATCCTTACTAGGCCTTGACCGTTAAATTTACCTTGGTGTGTCGCCAAGTTATGTTGTCACCCCGGTCACATTCTCAGTCAGATTGAGCGGTACAGATCTATTTGGTGAATGGGTGTCTTCGCTGCTGCGGTCTTGCGTGGTGCGGTGATTCGCGTAATTTGTGTTGCGAAGTAGCCGCTGTTGCGGCTTCTTAATGCCCGCATGTACTTTTTGCAAACTGACGTCCTTAGCTCGAGCGTTGCTGTGCCAAGAGTGACATAGATGTGGCTTGGCGATGCTGCCTGGGCTCGTGGCTTTTGCTTTTGAACATACATGTGAAGCTTGCGAGATAGAACTTGTTCTGTGGCTTCTGAATGAAATTCTTCCTGGGCCTGTTGAGTTGTGTTGTTGTCCTAGTTGCACTCTGTGTCTGTGCATGCTTGTGACTGGTTGAGCGTTCTCTTGATACATCAAACAAAGCGTGCCTGTCTGCGGGCACTCAGCTATTTCCCACTTCGATCTTAGCATTGGAATCCTCGGGCATCTTGCCTTGTGCATGCGCCATAGACGGCTGTGGTCAGGCGTGAAGTACCGGCGCTTTTTGTTGTGGGGGTGGTTGTTGCAACCTTGAGAATTGGAAAATCGTTTATGCAGGTGTGCCCATTTATGCAATGTACTGCTTGGATCACATCACCAAGTGTGCTCTCATCTCTGGCATATAGCTTGCGCTTAAGTCCCGGCTGCTAAAATCCATGTTCATCTCAGAGACATACTGAAATCGTGGTCTGGTCAAGAGAAGACTTATTATAGTGTTAGCCCCATAATTGCTCACGAACGAAAAGGAACCTATTTAGGAGTTACCGCTGTCCTTGCCCTGTGTCAGACTGCTTACACAACACGATGACTCTCGGTCGGAATTCTGTTTGTTAGCCTGGTTATTGATTTGGGAAGTAAAAGCATCTGGGGTCGGGACAGGCTCTTCTGGAAGTGGGTTTTTAGAAACATGCTGGCTAAGTTGCAAATAACAATAAGTTGAATGAGATTGGAATGCTTGACCTGGGGACTCTCAACTGGCAACTTCTATCAGTTGGAAGGCCGATATCCAGCCAAAGGTGTTGCCTGGGCTTGTACCATCCAGTGCCCGTCATCTTTGGGTGATATATATCTGCTTGGACTTCTTTCCCGAGAAGTTGGATGCGACGGCCTCGAGGCACTGGTGAATCGGTGGGTTCTGGCATTCTGAACTCGAGTTTGACTTTGTTACGTCATGTGTGATCGATTATCATTCTGTTTGTGAAGAGGCTGAACATCTGTCACTGCTAAAATAGAATGAACATGTACTGCTTTTCTGCCGAGAATGGTCGTTGCAGTAGTTTCGATCAGCGCGACTCCCGCTTGCTGAAAGAGGCGTGAGTCTCCTTTGGAGGCTTTGTCTTTGGTGAATGCTACAAGTTGCAGGGGAAGCAAGTACTACATCCATGAACATATAATTCTCGAAATTTGATGACTAATCTGCTAATTGTGTCTGAGAAATCGAGACATCGTTGAATGGTCATGTTGTAGCTGCATTTGTCATATATTGTAACACTGTCCTACATTGTGTCACTTGTTTGGAATTAAAAAAAGGTAATGGTCTTTGCTGTTGCCTTGAACTTCTCAATAGCAGTCAGTAGTAGTAGTTGTAGTAGTAGTAGTAGTAGTAGCAGTAGTAGTCGTAGGCATAGTAGTAGTAGTTGTAATAGTAGTAGTAGTAGTAGTAGTAGTAATATTAGTGATAGAACTCGTAGTAGCAGCAGTAGTAGTAGTTGTAGTAGTAGTAGTAGAAGTAGTAACGGTACTAGTAGCACCACTAGTGCTAGTTCTCCCTCTTTCTCTCTTTTCCTCTCTCTCTCTCTCTCTCTCTCTAGCTCTCTCTCTCTCTCTCTCTCTCTCTCTC
>CAZKYZ010000555.1:0-2530 GCA_964557055.1 uncultured Desulfobacterales bacterium | reverse complement strand
ATCAATAATATTATCATTGAAGTCAGCGACAACGGACCCGGGATCTCCAGAGAAGATCTGGAACATGTTTTTGATCCTTTTTATACCCGTAAGAAAAAAATGGGCATGGGGGTCGGACTTTCGATTTGCCACGGCATTGTAACAGACCACAACGGGCGTATCATGGTCAGCAGCAAAAAAGAAGGAGGGGTGATGTTTTCCATTGTGGTCCCCATAAAAACAGAACCGACAAAAGCAGGCATGAATGATGCGTAAGTATACTATCTTGCTGGTTGATGACGATTCGTTTATCCTGACAGGGATCGCAAAGGATCTTGAAAGCGAAGGATATCTCATCTCAGCAGCGAAAAACGGCAAAATGGCCGTCGAGCAGCTGAAGAAGACAAATTTCGACCTTGTCATTACCGACCTGGTCATGGAAGAAATCGATGGTATTCAAGTATTGAAATTTATCAAAACACACAGCCCGGAAACGATGGTCCTTATTTTGACGGGTTACGGGGATCTTTCGTCGGCAATCGAAGCCATTCGCTACGGTGCGGACGACTATATGCTAAAACCGTGTGAACCGGAGGAAATGTATTTCAGGATTTCCAGATGTATCGAAAAAATCGAATTGAAGCGCAAGGTGAAAACCTACGAAAATATACTGCCTGTCTGTTGTGTATGCAAAAGTATTCGAGACGATAGCGGCCACAAGCCGGGAGAAGGGCAATGGATGTCTGTAGAGAAATACATATACTCAAAAGCAAAACTGGACATTACATCAACATATTGCCCTGTATGCGCGCAGAAAGCCATGATTGAAATTGAAAAAATCTGTTAGCGTTAAGGGCCTTGGCGGAATGGGCAAAATAATAAATATTGAACAATCCGTTGCAGCAATGCAGCGCCAGAGAGACGCCGGCAGGCGGATTGTCTTTACAAATGGCTGTTTTGATCTTCTGCATAGCGGTCATGTACGATATCTGCAGCAGGCCCGGGAGCTGGGTGATGCGCTGGTGGTGGGTCTCAATTCAGATGCGTCCGTGCGCATGATTAAGGGACCCAAACGGCCCATCAATAACGAAAAGGACAGGGCTGAAGTGCTTTCGGCTCTCATCTGTGTGGATTTCGTGATTCTTTTTGACGAGCCGGATCCATTGTTGTTGATACAAGCGCTAAATCCTCATGTACTGGTCAAAGGTGCCGACTGGTCCAGGACAGAAATCGTCGGTGGGGATTATGTCACCGCTCAGAACGGAAAGGTGGTGCGTATTCCTCTGGTCCCACAAACATCGACAACGGCGATTATTAACCGTATTATCAAACGCTATGGCAACTGATAATCACTACGTTGCATCGCTCATCTCGATACCTCCATCCGAGAAAGCCTGCGCCCATAACAAGACGGATCCGGTTGGTCTCGAAACCGGTGAGAATGGAGCCGCTTTCCTGACATTCCCCCAGTTGAATTGCTTTTCGAAAAAGATGAGACATGCCGTATTTACGAGGGGCGGCGGGTTCAGCCGGTTTCCATTCAACAGCCTCAACACCAGTATGCAAAATGGTGATGACCCGGAAGCGGTGGCGAAAAACCGCAGGGTTATCGGTTGCATCATCGGAGCCCGGCAGATCGTTTTTCCCAGGCAAGTGCATGCAGACACGGTAGCGGTATTGAGCGGGAATGTAGATTTGGCCACAGCCCCGGCGGAAATCCCGACAGCTGATGCGTTGATTACCGATATTCCGGGTCTGTTTATCGCTATTCAGATCGCCGACTGTCAGGCCGTAATGCTATATGATCCTGAGAATAATGCTGTTGCCAACATCCACTCGGGCTGGAAGGGGAGTGTGGCGAATATCATCGGGAAAACAGTTGCCGTGATGACCAAAACATTCGGCACCCATGCGCATCGGCTGAAGGCAGCCATCGGGCCGTCTCTGGGGCCGTGCTGTGCCGAGTTCGTCAATTATCATGATGAAATACCCGAACGTTATTGGGAATACATGGATCACCGGTGCTGCTTCGATTTCTGGGCAATTTCCACCGAGCAGCTTGTTCAGGCCGGCGTTCCGGCGGGAAGCATTGAAAACCATCGAATTTGCACAAAATGCCGGACGGATTATTTTTACTCATATCGGGGAGAGAAAGAAACAGGGCGCTTTACTGCTCTGATCGGCGTTCGGGGGGCGGAAAAATGAAAGCTACCATAGAAATAAAATTATATGCAACACTGGCTGGCCACACTCCTGAAAAACCGGATGCGTTTCCCATAAAAAACGGCATTCGTTTGAAAGAATTGGCGTTGGATATGGGCATTGATTTGTCCTCGGTTAAACTGGTATTCATCAACGGCATCAAAAAAGATCTGGAAGCCCGTATCCACGATGGAGACCGGGTCGGCATATTTCCACCGGTGGGCGGAGGCTGAGAACTTCATCCCTGGTTTCGTGAAACGGCCACCTGACGGCTGCAGGGGGGGGGTAGTGTTCTGTCCTGTGAATTTCATACATAATGATTCCTGTTAACATGGATGCACCTGACGTA
>CAZKYZ010000554.1:0-2538 GCA_964557055.1 uncultured Desulfobacterales bacterium | reverse complement strand
GGAACCGGGCAGGACCGGACTCGGGATGGAATACTTCTGTACGAAGGGTGATGAACTCTGGCAAATGGAGGATGCGGCCCTGCAGACGCTGGCTGCCGAAGAGTTGGAGCATCTGGGTATCGCAAAGTCATCGGAGATAATGGACGGGTTTGTGATTCGCCAGCGTTTTGCCTATCCGGTCTATGATGTGTTTTATCTTGAGAACCTGAAAACGATAATCGATTACCTTTCAACCATTAAAAACCTGCAGACTGTCGGGAGAAACGGCCTACACCGTTATAACAATATGGACCATTCCATGATGGCCGGCATTTCCGCCGCCCGAAATATTCCGGCAAGGCAGTCCGCGTTTGCGATTGGGTCTTCCATCGATGAACGGGTGGTCAGTGCCGATGCAGAACGCCGGAATATTTCTCAGGAAAAGGTGCTGCGAAACACCTTCACCAAAATGGATAAGACCGCCTTCGGGACGGCAACCGGAGCTGTTGCCGGGGGATTCCTGCTCCTGCTGACGATCTGGACATTACAGTTACCCGAGTGGTCTGCCACTGACGGCCTGAATATTGGCCTTCTGGCCCAATACTTTACTGGTTACACGGTAACCTATCCGGGGGCATTTATCGGGCTGGCGTACGGGTTCGGATTCGGGTTTTGTGTGGGTTGGTTGTTTGCCGGTTTCCGGAATGTTTTTTTGGGGCTTTATTTATACCGGGTGAAGTACAGGGTACGGAATATCGGTTTCAGAGATTTTTTGGAATTGTTGTGAACGAAACAGGTGCAGGGGGTTTTATGGAAATACAGGAAAAAGAAACCACGACGGGAGAGCGGATAGCCCTCACCGGCGTCTTGCGGCTCAACGCCATGGTGTTCGGCCTGGTCAGCGGAATGCTTTGCGGTCTTACCCTGTTTGCCGCCACCATCTGGCTAGTGGTCAAAGGCGGAACGCCGGTAGGTCCCCACCTCGGCTTGTTAAACCAGTACTTTATTGGATATTCGGTTACCGTCCATGGGAGCTTTATTGGGTTCGGCTATGGGTTCTTGTGCGGGGCTCTGGCTGGCGGCATTTTGGGGTGGCTATACAATAAGTTGGTCGCCATGAAACCCATTGAAGAGGAATAGTAAAGATAAGGGAAAGGAACAGTGCGAGGTATAGGAATAGAGCCATTGATATACGTTATTATTGTTTCCTATAATGGAAAGGATTGTGTATTAAGATTGTTGGCTTCCATTTATCAATCGACTTATCCCAACTATTCGATAATGTTGGTCGACAATAATTCTGTCGATAAAACGATCGATGAAGTTCGGTTACGTTTTCCTTCCTGTCAAATCGTTGAAAACAGCACCAACAAAGGCTTTGGTACCGCATGCAACATCGGTATTGAATTTGCGATCACCGGAGGGGCGGAGTTAGCTCTGGTATTAAATCAAGATACCATTATTGGGGAAGAGATGCTCAACAATCTGGCAACATTCTCATTGACCCATCCGAAAGCTGCATGTATCGGCCCGAAAACCTATACTTGGAGCTCTGAATCTGGCAGAACGAATCGGTTTTTATATGCTGGTGCATTGCGAAAACGTTTACCCCTAATGCAAAAAGTGTTTGGGATCGGCAAACTGGATATTGGACAGTATGATAGCAAATGCCAAGTGGATTATGTCTGGGGCCATGGAATGTTTCTTCGGGTTGAAGCATTAAAAAAGATTGGCGGTTTTGATCCGGCAATTTTTATGTACTACGAGGATCTTGATCTCTGTATCAGGTTGAAACTGGCGGGGTATGAAATTTGGTATGACCCATCTTCGGTAATGTGGCATGATATTCCGGATGGGGCTAGAGCCTCTGTATCCGAATTGTGGCGGTGGATGCTAAAAACAGATAGCATCAGTATTCTTCACCGTAAACATGCTGGATTTAGAAAAGGAATATTTTTAGATATTATGACCTTCATAGTAGAAGAATATGAGTTGCTGAGAACTGGATATCTACGCGCCGCTACCCATCGATTATTAGCATTCCTCCACCTTCTAAAGCACAGTTTGGGACTTGCCATTTCAACCCAAACATCAAAATTGTATACATAACAGAGGACCTATGCCCAAATCAAATACAACCTTACATTTGGCTATGTATAGAAATTGGAAACGAAGAAACAGTTTTCGGGGTAGAGTTAAAAATGCGATTAAAGTATTGATGAAAAAAAAAGATATATATGGGTTGGAGTGGGGGGATCCCGAAGTCAATCCTTCTTTGAAGTATGTGAAAGAACACTTTGTAACGCCGTATATATCGAAGGATACAACAGTTGTCGAAATTGGGCCGGGTGGTGGGCGCTGGACTAGGTATATGCTTTCGGCGAAAAAGCTATATGTTGTAGATTGCCATTGGGAGTTGTTAAACGAGCTAAAAAAGAATTTTTATTACGCAAATATTTCCTATATCAAAAACAATGGGAATGATTTTCCAGACATACAAGATCAGTCTGTTGATTATTTATTTTCCTTTGGCACGTTTGTCCATCTTGATCTTGAGAT
>CAZKYZ010000553.1:0-2549 GCA_964557055.1 uncultured Desulfobacterales bacterium | reverse complement strand
ACGAGCCTTCCACAGGAACCGGCATTCTGAAAAAAACCACCGAAAACGGTCCTCCGAACCGAAACGTTGCGGAACGCCAGATGGCCATGGCAGAACTGGCCTCCTGCGAGGAAATCATATACACGATAGAGGGGCACTATGTGGACGACGCCCGTAAATTGATCAACGCCTGCTCAGTCGGCGGGGGCGGGGTTAGCCAAAAAACATAAGCCCTGGTGAGCACGGGGGCCATTTCCATCGAACTGACTGCGACGGGCGGTTACAAAATCAACACCCGCGGCTAAGCCGTTCGGGTGTTCCGGTTTACTTTTTCCGCTATGGGTGGCTGCCGTGTCAAAATGACGGCACCCGGTCGCCGGACACCACCTGGATCTTCAGCATTTCGAACAGCAGGCCGCGATCTCTGGAAAAAAGGAACTGACCGAAGGGCACCGGTTTTGACGGAGCAGCCTTGATTTGAATCTGCTGCGGATCATTGAGAAACCGGATAAAAGCGGTTAAAGCGTCGTCCAGATAGACACTGCTACCGTCTTCCTTCAGCGCCAGCAACTGCTGCTCCAGGCGGGCCACATAATCATCCCGGGACATTCCGTTTCGCGCGGCGGCTCCACCTACTAACTGCTGCACAAGACCTTCATCCCGATAATCAATATCAACAGTTGAAACAGAAATCCCCGGCAGAACCAGTACCAGAAAAAAGGGGGTGTCCGTTGCGGTTGTCATCTTTTCCAGGTCAACATTCCCCAGGCGGCAACGGACATGCAGTTCCCCGAGCTCCGGGGCGCGGATCGCAAGATTTTCAATGCTCAGGAGTTTTGCATCCGGATCGGTATGATAGGCCAGGCGGATGTCGGCACCGGCCATTCGCTTGTACCAGTCTCCGGCCGGAGAAGCTTTCGACGAGCCGTCCGGAGTCGCATGAATCCCGCTCAAGCAGATATCAGCCCGGGTGGGAATGTCGCCTTTAATGGCCCATTTATTCAACTCGATTCGGGTGATATCGATCCGGCCGTTTCCACCTGCCAGGGATATGGTTACATCCTCCATGTTGGCTTTCATGCTCAACGGGTTTACCGACAAACCGCTGTAGGTGACCTCCGTAACCGCCCTGGCATTGTCCACCATTATACGGATTTCGTCTGCTGCTTTTTTCTGCAAATACGTTTTGACGCCCCAAAAAGCCCCAGCCAAAACCAGAATGGACACCAGAATGACAACACCCGCTTTTTTTTTCATACCACCCACAGTTCCTTTCAGCGTCAAACGTTAAACCATTTCGCTTGTATCTGTCTTGACAGGCAAAGACAAGTGTTTATCTTTTGCCAGTGCAAATTGTATGCCTTTGATAAATTTCCTGAAATTACAAATGTCTGAAAGTTTTTTATGCTGGAATTGAAAGGAGCGTCCCGTCAATGAGACTCGATAAATTTACCATAAAATCCCAGGAAGTGATACAGGCGGCCCAGGAGCTTGCAGGCAAAAACCGGCACCAGCAAATTGAACCGGAACACCTGCTGTATGCCATGGTGAATGAGCCGGAAGGTATCGCCCGCTCCGTGCTCAGAAAAATTGGGGTTACACCCGATACCATTCTGCTGGAAACCCGGCAGGCACTGGAACATCTCCCCAGGGTCGAAGGGAAAGCCGACGTCTTTATCAGCAGCCGGACAAAGCATGTCTTGGACAGCGCCTTCTCGGAAGCGGCCGGCATGAAAGATGAATATGTATCCGTCGAACATTTGCTGCTGGCTATTTCCGCCGAAAAAAGTGGTGACGCAGTTCGAATTCTATCCGGCGGCGGCATCAGTAGAAACGCTATTTTACAGGTTTTGATGGACATTCGGGGAACCCAGCGGATTACCGACCCCAACCCGGAAGAAAAGTACCAGGCCCTGGACAAGTTCAGCCGGGATCTGACGGACCTGGCACGCCGGGGTAAGTTAGACCCTGTGATCGGCCGGGATGAAGAGATCCGCAGAATCGTACAGGTTCTGTCCCGCCGGAAAAAGAACAACCCGGTTCTCATCGGAGAGCCCGGTGTAGGTAAAACAGCCATTGTTGAGGGGCTTGCGCTGCGAATTGCTGAGGGTGACGTTTCCGAATCATTAAAAAACAGACGACTGGTCGCGCTGGATATGGGGGCACTCATCGCCGGGGCAAAATATCGCGGCGAATTTGAAGATCGCCTTAAGGCGGTACTGAAGGAAGTCGAAAACGCCGAAGGGAAGGTTATCCTCTTTATCGATGAACTGCACACCCTGGTAGGCGCAGGGGCAACAGACGGCGCCATGGATGCATCCAATATGCTCAAACCTGCCCTGGCCCGGGGTACATTGAGGTGCGTGGGTGCCACCACTTTGAACGAATACCGTAAATACATCGAAAAGGATGCCGCCCTGGAGCGTCGCTTTCAGCCGATTATGGCTCGGGAACCAAGCGTTGAAGACACGATCTCCATCCTTCGTGGACTGAAAGAAAAATACGAGGTCCATCATGGCGTGCGCATTATGGATTCTGCCATTGTTGCCGCGGCAACCCTTTCCAACCGC
>CAZKYZ010000552.1:0-2551 GCA_964557055.1 uncultured Desulfobacterales bacterium | reverse complement strand
AGGTCCGGCAGGCCTTTTTCGTTAACGCTGCTTACTGCTCAACCATATTGTCTAAACAGTGAGTCGTGAGAAAGGCAGGCAGATCAAAAAGCAGTAAGTAGTAAGTAGTAAACAGTGAGTAGAAAAAGCTAAATACAAGGACTGTTCTACGCCAAAGGCTGTTAGCAACAGCTTAAAAACGAAAAACGTCAGCCCGTAGGGCTACAACAAACCTAACAGCCTAATTATTAAACTGAGTAGCAAGTAGTAATGTCATTGAACAATCGCTTAGGAATTTATTTTGAAAAGCAAAAGAATCCAGGATGAAAAGAGAGACAGCGGAAAGAAGCTGCGTCAACATGAACGGTCCAAATGCGTGGTATCCATCGAATACGATTTGGAGGACTGGTCGTATATGAGCATTGTCAAGGATATCAGCCTGGGCGGAGCATATATCGAGATCGACCAGCCTGTCCAGGAAGGTCAGGAAATCATTTTGTCACTGTCCACTCCGGAACGCCACTGCCAGATTATGGCCAAGGTGGTACGAAGAGGCACGAATGGGATCGGAGTGAAATTTGAAGCGTTAACCCCGCTTCAGTCTCAAATGATTAAAGATCTGCGGGGGAAGGGGTAAGCATGCGGAGCTAAAACAGCACAGTTTTATTCGTCGGATCGACTATCCGAAAATTATTTGTTTCAAGTAGCGCTGCGATTGATGACGATACGGTGGGATTTTCCGTAATCAACCACGCGCTCCGGTTCGAAGCCACCGGCGAAGTAAGTATCCAGAAAAGCATCGTTTTCCAGCATGAAGAGAATAAAGGAAAGATGACCCGTATATCCGGTGTCGTCCAGTTGCTGCAATTGGGACAGGGTATCCGTGGCGACCTCCATCACCCGGCGGTGCAGCAGGGGTGCTTGATTGTCCGAGCAGGTCTTGAGGGAATAGAGGCGCCGGCAGGCAAAGGGGCGCCATGCGTAGATGCTGCAGCGGCTGTTTTTCTGCAGAAAGGGGCAGGCGCCGTGGCGGTCGTTTTCCCGGCGTCGTCGGTCCCTGCCCACGGCATTTAAGAGACGTTGACGGCCCGCTTTGGGAAGGCGGCCCAGGTGCGCCAGGATCGCCAGGCCTTCGAGGGTGGTGATGTCGATGCTGCCCGTTCCCCGGCAGCAGAAGGCACAGCCCGGCCGGCAGGACGCCGTTTCCCGGTAGCCGGTTGTTTTCTTATCAAATTCAGTATAAATGGCTGAAAGGGTTTCGAATTTTTCAGATAGAAAAGCGGGGATTGCGTTCATGTGAGTTCTGCTTCTGAAACCGCATGGGCGAAAACGGTCCCCTGAAAATTACCACAGAGGGCACAGAGAAAAATGATGATGGATGCTGCTCTCTGTGTCCTCTGTGGTTTGTTCAAATGATTTTGTTACCGTATCAATAATCCTAAGCCGGACCACCAAGTTCGGTTCAACCTCGTTTCGTTTTCCCCAGATACTATCCAAGGTTTTTGAGCACATCTTTTAGTTCCTGGACGGCAGCGGCCGATTTGTCGAGCTTGACCTTTTCCTCGTCCGTTAGTTTGATTTCGATGATCTGTTCGATACCGTTTTTGCCCAGTTTTACCGGTACGCCGATGAACAGGTCGTTGTATCCGTATTCCCCTTCCAGCAAGGCGGCACAGGGCAGGATTTTCTTTTTGTCTTTCAGGATGGCTTCGGCCATTTCCACGGCGGCGGACGCCGGCGCGTAATAGGCGCTTCCGGTCTTCAAGAGCCCCACAATTTCCGCTCCGCCATTGGCTGTTCGCTTCACCAGCGCATCGATGCGGTCCGCCGAGAGCAGTTCGGTAATGGGAATACCGGCCACGGTGGAATATCGGGGCAGCGGAACCATCGTGTCGCCGTGACCACCGAGGACAAACGCGTGGGTATTTTCCACGGAAACGCCCAGTTCCATTGAGATAAACGCCCGGAAACGTGCGGAATCGAGGACACCAGCCATGCCGATGACCCTGTTTTTGGGAAACCCGCTGGCTTCATAAGCGACATGGCACATGGCGTCTAACGGGTTGCTCACGATGATGAGCACCGCCTCCGGAGAAAGCTTGGCGACCTGCGCGGTGACGCTTTTCATGATCCCGGCATTGGTGCTTATCAGGTCATCCCGGCTCATTCCCGGTTTTCTGGGAATACCGGCGGTGATGATGATGATGTCGGATCCGGCGGATTCCGCATACCCGTTGGCGCCGGTAAGGTGGGAATCGTGCTTTTCGATGGGGGCCGCTTCCGTAAGATCAAGCGCTTTGCCCTGGGGAACCCCTTCCACAATGTCGATGAGAACGACATCGCAGAGTTCTTTTTCACAAAGACGCTGGGCCGCTGTTGCGCCGACGTTTCCGGCTCCGACTACAGTCACTTTCTTTTCCATTTTCTAATTTCCTCCTGATTATAGGTAGTTATATAAAAAAAGTGGATATGTTCAGCGGATATCCATTTCTCCGCCGATGATGATCTAATTATGCCAAGGGTGACAACTTCAGCATTTTTGATACCATTTCCGCATGCAGAATCCCTTGGA
>CAZKYZ010000551.1:0-2561 GCA_964557055.1 uncultured Desulfobacterales bacterium | reverse complement strand
TTGCCTCAGGTATTAAACCGGACATTAGGGATTTGATCGAGAATCTATGAACTTTCTGCACCTACGTCCCCATTTATGACCCCAATATTCGATTTCATTTGGTGCGGTCGGACCTATGTGTGTCTAATCACTAAAAAAGGCAGCGATTTTTTCCGGGGCAACGGGTTGCAATACGGCAAACGGTTTGTCGGTAATCTGTTTCCTGAAGCGACCGGCGTAGGTTTCACGTTCCGCCCTTTGATACAGAATGCCGATAGGAACCCGGTCTGACGGTGTCATGATTTTTCTCATAGCGCTTTCCTGATTGCCCGGATCATAATCTTTTCCGAGTTTTTCGATGCGGTCTTTATACCCGCTTAACGAGCGTTTGCCCCAGGTGATGCAGGGCTGCAGCACCTCCACATAGGACATACCCGAATGCTGAATCGCTTTTACCAGCAGCGATTGCAGATGGTCGATATCCCCCGCAAACCCCCTCGCTACAAACGTACAGTTGTGCAAGATGGCGATGGCCGGCATATTCAAGGGCGCCATTTCTACGCCCTGGACATGCAGACTTCGTTTTTCGCCTATTTTTGTCGTCGGCGATGCCTGACCTTTAGTAAGGGCATAAAACTCGTTGTTGTGAACGATAACCGTGATGTCGGGATTACGACGCAGAGCATGAATAAAATGGTTGCCGCCTTCGCCGTAACAGTCACCTTCGCCGGTTGTAACGATCGTTGTCAGGTGCGGATTGGCTACGTGAATACCCAGTGCGGCCGGAATGGCCCGACCATGCAATCCATTGAAGAAATTACATTGGAGATAGTGCGGAAGTTTCGCGGCCTGCCCGATCCCGGATACCAGACAGATTTCATGGGGGCTTTTTCCTAGATCTACCAAGGCTTTTTTGAGAGCCTGTAAAATACCATGATTAGGACAGCCTGGACACCATTGGATTTCAGTGTTGCTCTTGTATTCTTCAAGAATTGCCATTGAAATGCCTCCTTATAAAATTAGCCGTCAGGGGCAGGCCGTCAAAGCGGCAAATGTTTCCGATAAATGTCAATCCGTATTCGGATCGCAACAGCCTGGCGAGTTGAGCGGTGGCATTGTTTTCAACGGACCAGTATTTTTTCCCTTGGGGAAAATGGTAATCCGGCAGCGGCCACATTTCCGTGAAATGAATCATGCCCACCAGCGTTCCACTTTCCCGGAGGTTTTTGATCCCCTCCAGGATGGCCTGCCGGGAAGACCCCCAGCCCACGAATATGGTGTCGGCATCGGTCGTATCGATTTCTTCCGGGAGAAGTATTTCTGTTTTCAGACCGCGGTTCTTAGCGATCCGTTTTTCAGCCATTGCCACGACAGCTCCGGAAAGGTCTTCCGTAATATGCCCGATTTCATCGTGTTCGTCGCTGCCCGCCGTTACCAGGTGGGTGCTTTGCCCTGGATAGAGTCGCGGCGAAATACCACTCTCCGTCAACAAGAAACGTTTATAATCTTTGATTTCAGCGGGATCGGCAATGTAAAACTTGGGGGTCGCCCGGAAGGGTTTGCCTGCTTTCACCGAAAAGCGCGAGTCGATCTGAAACTGGTCTGTCAGCACGATGACCGGTATCTGGTATTTATCCGCCATGTTGAATGCGCGGACAGTCTTTTCAAATATGCCCTCTGTGTCCGCCGGTGCCAGGACCATTTTGGGGAATTCCCCGTGTCCGGCATTAACGGCAAACAAGAGGTCTCCCTGAGCGGTGCGTGTCGGTAAACCGGTTGCTGGACCGGGCCTCTGGGCCAGAATGATTACCAGAGGGGTTTCGATCATTCCGGCCAGACTGAGGGCTTCGGCCATCAGCGCAAAACCGCCCCCGGATGTGGCGGTCATGGCCCTTGCGCCGGCAAAGCCGGCACCTATGGCCATATTCACAGCGGCAATTTCGTCTTCCGCCTGCTCGGTGAATACCTCCAATTGCGGTTCGTTCTGGGCAAGAATCGTGATGATATCAGTAGCGGGGGACATGGGGTAAGCCGTCATATAGCGGCAGCCCGCTTGCACAGCTGCTAACGCAAGTGCTTCTTTTCCCGCTACCAACATATAGCGGTCATCCCGCTGGGGTAATTCCCAGGGGCACCGATCCTTGCATTCGACCTGGCCCAATTGATAGCCTTTTTTGGCTGCTGCAAGATTTTCGGCAATGATGGTGTCGCCTTTTTGACTGAATCTTTTTTCCAGTAGCCGGTAGAGGACTTTAGGCTTCATACCGAGAGCAGCTACCAGTGCACCGATGGCGATCGTGTTGGTATAGATTTTGTTGCCGAATTCCCGCTGAGCGATATCCACAAAAGGAATCATGATCATTTCTTCCCGGATGCGTTTCTGAGCAATGAGGATACCGTTTTCCTTGACCAGTGGATCGTACTTCTTGACTGCACCTTCGTTCAGGGCCAGCAGGATATCCGCCGGCATCAGGGGAGCGTTTGCCTGTTGTTCGCTGATACGGACCGAATAGCTGTTCTGTCCTCCCCGAATCCGGGACTCAAACTCCTGCCAGGCGAACACGGCATAACCATGTGCTGTT
>CAZKYZ010000550.1:0-2611 GCA_964557055.1 uncultured Desulfobacterales bacterium | reverse complement strand
ATCATAGAGGCCATCCGGATGGCGGATGCGCTTGGTCGTCACCTGGGTTAACGATCTACAGGACCACAGGGGGGCGAACTCATCGATGGGGACGATTGTGCAGAACATTCCTAACTGGCGAGTCCAAGAGTTTGCTACCGAAATATTTCCTATAAATCACAGCCCCCCAAAACCTGATAAGAGAATAGATCCCCGATTGCAAAAGCCATTATAATACAGTACGAACATCCATCCGTTTTGAATGATTGAAACATGGAGTCTGGATCAAGCGCAATGCCTATTTTATTCGTCTCCGAGAGCCATGGGCAGATTCCGGTGGGGTTTTTCAACATTGAAACCGACATGCTGCTCATGGACCGCTACTTTTTCTTTGCCACGGATTTTTGTGAGTGGGTCATCGAATGGACTGGCTATGAAGACATCCTTCGTGACGAAAAACTGATCTATGCGATTCAAGATAGAGAAATGATAGGCAATTTATCCGGCGCTATTCATGGGTACCAATTCACAGGCTTTATCGGGAAGGTGTACAAGCACTTTCCTTTTCCGGAGAGCCCTGAAGGTTTCAAGCAAAAACCCTATGGCGCACAAAATCGGCCGGTTGTCGAGCGGACCATACAGCCCTTTGCCGTACGATTGAAGGTGCCGATCATTTTCCACCCAGAGCGCCTCACCGTCAATTTCGGCAGCTATCGTTTCAGTGCGGAGGTTTTTCAGGAGATCATCGGATATATCGAAGCCGGCGGGATGCCTGGCTGGCTCAACGGACGGCCACCTGATTACGTTCATCGGATGACGGCTCAGCTGGCAATCACTCACCACCCCTATTTTAGGAAATAAGGTAAAAGGCTTCGAGGATCCAACCCTAATTCTCAGAAATGGGGACCATCATGCAGAACATTTATAAATAGCAAATAGATAAGAGCCATTAAATTTTTTAGAGAGGTTGCAAATGGAGATACTAAAAAGCTGGGCTGGGAACATGGTGTGGCGGCCGAAAGCCGTCCATAGGCCGCGGGACGAACAGGAAATCGCCGAACTTGTGAATCGTGTGATTGAAGAAGGTGGTCGCCTTAAACCCGTGGGCTCGGGGCTTTCGTGGTCCGACATCAACGAGGTGGAGGACGAGCATCTACTGCGGCTGGACCGAATGACATCTATTGACGTGCAGGCTGAATCAAAGCGGGTGCGTGTTCAGGGAGGAGCGGTAATGTCCGACATCCAAAAGGCTTTGGAAGAGCAGAATCTTGTGCTGGACAACATCGGCTCCATCGTTACCCAGACTGCTGCAGGTTACACCGGGACTGGAACGCATGGTTCGGGCACGCCGCTTCTTTCCACTTTCATTGAGGAAATGCGGCTTGTGGACGGCACAGGCCGGATACAAACGCTGAGTCCTTCTCAAAAACCGGAGCTCTTCTCTGCCGCGCGGGTTCACTTAGGCTGCCTCGGTGTTGTCACAGAGATTACCTTTAAATGTATTGACGCTTTTAATCTGGAGGAACGCCGGGAGATAGTGCCTTTTGATCAAGCCCTGGCCGATTTGAACAGATATCTGGCCGAAAACGACTACGTTAAGCTTTGGTGGCTTCCGTATACAGATGTTATCCAGGTTTATCTCTTAAATCGGACCGATGACCAAATAACCGTCCCCAGACCCACCGAGCTCATGGAATATTGGGGGCTATCCACTTACTCCTTTAGCGCCCTTCTCCGCCTTACCCGTGCAGTGCCAGCACTCACTCCTTCGGTGATGAGATCAATGCAACGTCTATATTTCACACCAAGGCGCAGGGTAAACCGGAGCACAAGGCTTTTCAACATCGGAAAAATGATCCCGATCCACAACGAATCTGAGTATGCTGTTCCGTTAGAAAAAGCTGGAGAGGCTATCGATCGCATGGCTCGGATTATTCGCGGCTCGGCACCTGAGTATCGCGTAAACTTTCCCCTGGAGGTTCGATTCGTGCCCGCCGATGACATTCCCATGAGCCCAGCAACCGGGAGGGACAGTTGCTATCTGGGGGGATACGTGGCCGGCACGAAATGGACCGGACCTTATCATCGGGATTTCGAAGGACTCATGCGCGAGTATGCCGGGCGGCCTCACTGGGGCAAACTTTTCTCACGAACCTCCCGCGACTTTGCCGAACTTTATCCCCAGTATCGACAATTCGACGCACTCCGCAAGAAGTGTGATCCAAACGGGATTTTCAGGAATGCCTTTGTGGATAGGGTATTCGGTGAGAATATCGGATAACTGGCTAAGTAAACCAGTCCTAATCCCCGGTGTGATTTAGGTTGGGCAAATCTAACTATATGATATTAAAACAATTTAAAGATAAAACAGGGTTGATTTTACGCTTAGATGTCCAATTTTGCCATTGAAATGAGCTTGCTAAGATATTCATATATCTGTAGATTGTGATATCTGTGGTTATGGCAAGTAAACGCAAGGATTGAGCCCTTCAAATTTGGGCCTGAAACCATTGGATATCACAAGGGTTGCCCGAAGTGGATACTCTCAATATCACAGTTTTTGCGGCTTATGGATCCTTAAATCTTGGAAGGCTATAATCCACAAAGTGATGATTCAGACACATACAAGATG
>CAZKYZ010000549.1:0-2622 GCA_964557055.1 uncultured Desulfobacterales bacterium | reverse complement strand
AGAACCGGTTAGCCCTTTTTTTTATGGTGTTCGTCCGTTTGAGAATCTGTGCGAGAATTTTCTTTGGCATACCCAAACACGGCGATTGCTTCAATTTTTCTCATTTTGAAAATCGTTTTTTGGCCGCCTGACACCAGGCTCGGCAACCGGATCAATCCCGGAACCGTGGGCCGCGTGTCAGGCATCTGCGGTGGGATGATAGACGGAAATACATTTTTTTCGGTTGGCGAGGATGCGTTCCTCTTGACCAAAATGCCGATCAATAGAGACTTTTAATGGCAAACCGCCAATTGAATATTTGACATATGTGAAACGAACTCATATATTCTAAAAATACGATATGGAGAAAGCTATGAAAGAATTTATCAGAGTCATGAAAGCGCTTTCAGACCCCACCCGGATCAAAATATTGAAAATTCTGGAAAAACGAGTGATGTGCGTTTGCGAGCTGCAGACCGCCATCCGTGCAGCCCAGTCGACCACCAGTAAACATTTAAAACTATTGGAAGACGCGGGACTGGTGGATTCTCTCAAAGATGGGTTATGGGTTAATTACACGCTGGCTGATGGCCGGAAGAGCCCATATGCTGCATCTCTATTGGGTAACCTGCGGCATTGGTTAAATGAAGAACCAACTATTTCTGGTCTTATGGGAACCATTCATCAGATCGATCGATTCGAAATTCTAAACAAAAACTGATTTTTTTATTCCTTTTATATGTATAAATAGCGATATATAAAACTACTGGATCCAGCTATCAGGAGGCGGCCACCATGAATGAGGCACTACCATTGACAGGTCAAAATGAAACACTAAACGTTTCGTCTGATGACAATATACAGCAAGAACCCAGTCAGATAGACTGGAAGGGTATCTGGAAGCCCTTGAGTCTGATCGTCGGCGGATTTCTGCTTTTCTTTTTCCTACCCATGGACAGTGCCCGATTTACCCATTCGGTGGTTGAATCCCTGGCCCTGGCAAAGTGGTATGCCCAGGAGCATGTCCTGCTCTGTCTGGTCCCGGCCTTTTTTATCGCCGGTGCCGTAGCGGTTTTCGTGTCCCAAGGATCGGTGATGAAATATCTGGGTGCCGGTGCCAACAAGGTGATCTCCTATGGTGTCGCCAGTGTGTCCGGCTCCATCCTGGCGGTATGCTCCTGCACGGTTCTGCCCCTGTTTGCCGGCATCTGGAAGCGCGGTGCCGGGCTGGGGCCGGCCATTGCCTTTCTCTATTCAGGCCCGGCCATCAACGTCCTGGCCATCATCCTCACCGCCCGCATCCTGGGGCCGGAGATCGGTGTGGCGCGTGCCGTGGGAGCGGTTATTTTCAGCATCGTCATCGGGCTCCTTATGCACCTGATGTTCAGAAAAGAAGAAGAAGCCAAAGTAGCAGCGGCCATGCACATGCCTTCTCCGGAGGTCGAGCGGCCGCTGTGGCAGACTACCCTCCTCTTTGCTGTGATGGTGGGTTTGCTGGTGTCGGCCACGTGGGGGCGGCCGGAACATGCCGGTGGATTCTGGGCGGCGGTTTTTGCGATAAAATGGATACTGGCCGGGGGTTTTGCTCTCCTGATAGGTGTCTTGATGGTTCGCTGGATGCGCGTTAAACCATACAAACTGATCCTCTCAGGCGTGGCGGTCCTGGTCCCGGCACTGGCACTTCCCCAATACCCCCTGATCGCTTTTTCCGTGGGCTTGGTCGCTTTTGTTTCGCTGTTGACCACCACCCGCGGAGAGACCGAATCATGGTTCATGGCCTCCTGGGATTTCGCAAAACAGATCATGCCTCTGCTTCTGGCCGGGGTGCTGGTGGCCGGCCTCCTTCTGGGACGACCCGGCTCCGAAGGACTGATTCCCTCCCGGTGGATCAGTGGACTGGTGGGCGGCAACTCCTTGTGGGCGAACCTGTTTGCCTCGGTGGTGGGCGCGTTTATGTATTTTGCCACACTGACTGAGGTGCCCATCCTTCAGGGGCTCATCGGTGCGGGAATGGGAAAAGGGCCGGCCTTGGCATTGCTGCTGGCAGGGCCGGCTTTAAGTCTGCCGAACATGCTGGTGATAAGAAGTATACTGGGAACAAAGAAAACCGTAGCCTTCGTTGCCCTGGTGGTTGTTATGGCCACGATCAGCGGACTTATTTTCGGCCATTTTTTTTAGTGACAACATCTCTTTGTTGCTAATCTTTAAGCATTTTTTTAAAAAAACTACTTACCAAGGAGAAGAACATGGACATCAAAGTATTGGGGCCAGGATGCCCGAAGTGTCAGCAAACGGAAAAAATCGTCAAGGATGCCATTGCCGAAAGCGGTGTCGAGGCATCAGTGGAGAAAGTGACCGATGTCATGGAAATCGCCGGATACGGTGTTTTCGGTACGCCGGCGGTGGTGGTCGACGGTGAGGTCAAATCGGTGGGTAAAATCCCTAAAAAGGAAGAGGTTCTTGGATGGATCCGGTAGCCGGCTCGATATGGGTGTGAAAAGGGGTTGGGAACACGGTTGACGGAGTGGAGATATCTGAAAAACAGGCCCGTTTCATTGCTGAACGTGGTGGCATAATGACCATCTACCGGGCGGCAAGCGTGATCGGCTGATGACACGCCGGCAAGGGGCCAATCGGTCGGAT
>CAZKYZ010000548.1:0-2626 GCA_964557055.1 uncultured Desulfobacterales bacterium | reverse complement strand
ATGAAAACTGAAGATGCCGATCAAATCTCCAGGGAGATCACGGGCGCCGGAATTTCGGCGGCTGATATACTAAACAAAGCATTGATTCCCGCCCTTGACCGTGTGGGGACCCTTTTCGGCAGTGGTGCGTACTTTTTGCCGGAGATGCTCATGTGTGTCCATATTTACAACGGTATCTTTGAACGCATCGAAACGGAGCTAAAACAGGGTAACTTCGAATTTCGGGGGCGGGTTATGCTTGGTTCCGTGGAGGGAGACACGCACGATATCGGCAAGAACATCGTTGCCGCGCTTCTTCAGGGAAACGGCTTTGAGGTGATTGATCTGGGAATCAATGTTTCCGCCAAAACTTTCCTTGAAAAGGCAAAAGAAGTACAACCACAGATTATCGGGATGTCCGCGCTGTTGACCACCACCATGGTTGAAATGAAAAAGGTGATCGACCTGTTCAACACCGAAGGGGTTCGGGAACAGTATCACTTGATCGTAGGCGGGGCACCGGTCTCCCGTGAATTTGCGGAGGAAATCGGCGCGGACGGCTACGGGCGGGAAGCTCAGGCCGGAGTCGAACTGGTGAAACGGCTGATTGCATAATGCCTTCGTTGGTTAATACGATAATACAAAAAGGGCCACAACGATAAGGAATCCGAAATGTTTGTCGTCGTCGGGGAACGGATCAACACCACCCGAAAAAAAATAGCGCAAGCGGTTGAAGCCGGTGATGCAGCCTACATTCAGGATGACGTCAGAAAGCAGGCCGCGGCCGGGGCGACCTATATCGACGTAAATGCAGGATCCCGGGGTGGCCGGGAAAAACAGGATCTGGCCTGGCTGATCGAAGTGATTCAGGAGTCGGTCGACCTGCCATTATGCCTGGACAGCCCCGATCCGGAAGTTTTGCGAAACGCCTGTGAACAGGTAAAGAATCCGCCCATGATCAACTCCATCAGCCTGGAGAAAAATCGCTATGAACCCATGCTGGATTTTCTGAAAGGCCGGAAATGCAAAATCATCGCTCTGTGTATGAGCGACGAAGGAATGCCGCAAACCGTATCGGAGGTGGTGGGGCGAGCACAAACGTTGATCTCCGGACTTGAAAAAAACGGTATTCAACACGACAACATATACGTGGATCCTCTTGTCGAGCCGGTGGGTGTCGATATCAAAAAAGGGCTGATTGCCCTTGATTCCATCCGTGAGATTACCAGTCGGAATCCCGGCGTACATATTATGTGCGGTCTTTCCAATATTTCCTTTGGGTTACCGCAGCGAAAGGCCGTTAACCGGCAATTTTTGACTTTGCTGCTGTCCGCGGGAGCCGACGGCGCCATTCTGGATCCCCTTGACCGACAGATGATGGCGGGCCTGAGAATCACCGAAATGCTTCTCGGTCAGGATGCGTTCTGTATGAGATATATAAGTGCTGTCCGGAGCGGACTGCTGGGGTAAACCCTCCGACGCCGCAATCAGGGCCGAATGGTGCAGGCCGCCACATATGGCGCGATTTTTTTTTGGAACAACGTCATGTCGTTCCGGCTCAGAACCGGGTATCGCCCATTCCCGGCACTCCCTTTTCGCCGGGCATCTTTTTGCAGGTAATACCGAGGGGCGCCCTGGATCAGTTGTCCAATTTTATCTGTGTTTTCAAGGCTGATAAATGGTGAGACGCAGGTTGTTCTGAATTCGAACGGTACCTTTGCGGACATGAGCAAATCGACACTTTTTTTGATATCGTGCCCCTCACCGGCCTGCGCCCATAGACGGTGGTACTGTTCGAGATCGGTTTTGATATCCATGGCGATATAATCGACGAGCCTATCATTGATCAATTTTTTCAGAACATCCGGTCTGCTGCCGTTGGTGTCCAGTTTGACCGGGTAGCCCATATTTTTGATTTGACGGCACAGTACGGGAAGTTCCGGCGCCAGGGTCGGTTCACCACCGGAGATCACCACACCTTCGATGAGGTTTCTGCGATTGTTCAGGAAGTCGAGGACGTAAGGTTCCGGGACCACCAGCGAAGGGTGGTTTTGGGCAAGATCGACATTGTGGCAGTAAGGGCAGGTGAAATTACAGCCGGGCAGAAAGATAACAGTACTGATTTTACCCGGGTAATCAATAAAGGAGTTTTTTTGGAGCCCACCGATTACCATCCGGAATCCTGATTTCTGATCACTTCTACTGTTCGGAATATACCAGGATGGTAGTGACAAACTGCGTTTTCCAGAGAGCCTGGTAAGGCCGGCAGTTGTTTTTGGCGACGGAGGACTTTCGCTGTTCATCCGGTGTCCGGCCCCCGAGTCTTCGTCTCACCGCCACGAACGATTCCAGTTTGCAGCAGTTGTACAATGACAGATAGGGATCAAATTCCAGTTCATCCAGCTCGTGAATATCCGGGTTCATGTGCTTCCTCGTTTTTTGTATCCAGTTTGAATGTTTTTCGTTTTCTGAATTCGGCCTGTTTACCATCATTCCACTGGTTTATCGGGCGCAGGTAGCCCACCACCCGCGAATAGACCTCGGTTTCCGAGCGGCATTCGGGACATCTTTCGATATTGCCCGCCAGATAACCATGCGACGGACAAATGCTGAATGTCGGGGTCAACGTAAAGTAGGGCAGACGAAA
>CAZKYZ010000547.1:1201-2627 GCA_964557055.1 uncultured Desulfobacterales bacterium | reverse complement strand
GATAATGGCAATTTTCTTTAAAGAAATGTCTTCTTTAAACTGTGGCAGCATTTCCACGAATCGGCTCATATGGGTGCCCTTGTTTTTGTGGGGCAGATCCACGTACATATTGATGGAGGCAACGGTATGCTGATGGCCGTTTCGACGATCGAGTACTTTGATCGGGTATTTGAGGTTCTTGATGCCTACTTTGTCTATGGGAATATTGCGATGATCGGGTTGGTTTTGGATGTCTTTCATGGGCAGCGAATCGTTCCCGTCCTGCATTTCGGCAGATATGTTTATTTCAGCATGTACTCCGGTTTGATGTGGCTCATCGATCTGAATATATTTCCCTTTATTTTCCGATTGCTACGGTATAGTTTTTGTAACAATTCCTTGATTTCTTTCCGTTTAGATGTTCCGGCGGATGGGCAGGTGTTATGAAAAACCGGGATTTTAAGTTCATCGGTAAACCGTTTGATGGCATTTTCGTCTGCATAGGCCATAGGCCTTATGACGGTAAAATTTCCTTTGAAAAAAGGCTGGCTCGGAACCATGGTACTGATTTCACCTGCGAAACAGATGTTCAGAAACAAGGTTTCAATTAAATCATCCTTGTTGTGGCCCATTGCGATTTTGCGGCAGCCCAGCTCATCGGCTATTTCAAACAGCCTTTTCCTGCGCAGGCGTGAGCATAGAAAACAGGGATTTTCCCGATTTTCCGGTCCGTGCCCGACAATGCCGTAATCTGTCAATTCTATACGAATCTGCAGACCAATTGTATCGCAATACGCTTTGAGTTCTTGAGTGAATCCATCTTTAAACCCAGGATCCAGATAGACGGGAAACAGGCTGTAGTGAATGGGTACCCTCTTTTGGCGCTGGGCTAGAACCCACAACATGGCCAGGCTGTCTTTGCCACCGGATACGGCGACCAGAATACGATCCCCGTCCGAGATCATATCATAGTGGTGAATTGCCTTGCCGACACTTCTGTTAATGGCTTTGTATGTGTAGCTTTTTGGCGGCAAAAATGTTTGTTGAATAGTTGTTATTCGGTTGCCGCAGCTTCGTTATCGTTTATTTTTTCTACGATTTTACCGGCCGCAATTTCGCGTAACGAAACGACAATATCTTCATTTTTTGGAGAACTAACGAGATATTCGGAACCCTCTCGGATTTGCCTGACTCTTTTTGCTGCCATGTGTACCAATTTAAAACGATTTGGGACTCTTTCCAGACAGTCTTCAATGGTTATACGGGCCATATATTCTCCTATTTGGTATAGTTATAAAATTTCCACCAGTTCATAATTCCGTTTTCCACCGGGTGCCCGGACACTAACTTCATCGCCGGGCCTTTTCCCGAGAATTGCCTTTCCAATGGGTGATGAAACCGAGATCCGGCCCTTATCAATATCCGATTCCTCCGAACCTACCAACTG
>CAZKYZ010000547.1:0-1191 GCA_964557055.1 uncultured Desulfobacterales bacterium | reverse complement strand
GTACTCAATTTGGTCGCCGGTGTCTATGTTTTCCAGCAGAATGCGGCAACCGAACACGGCTTGATCCTTCGGCAGTTTCTCAGGGTCGATGATTTCAGCGTTACCAATTTTATAGCCGAGCTCTCCGATCCTTCCCTCGACAAAACCTTGCCGGTTCTTGGCGGCATCATATTCGGCATTTTCGGAAAGATCTCCGTGGGCCCGGGCTTCTTCAATGGCCTTGATGGTTTGCGGCCGTTCGACTGATTTCAGGAACTGCAGTTCTTTTTTCAGCTTTTCGTAGCCTTGCCTTGTTAACGGTATTCTTTCCAATTTTACTCCTGTTGTACTGTAGAAATTTGCTTCTGTTTTCGTATGAACATACTTATATTCACGCATTCCCGATATATTTTGAACGATTATGCCGCCGGTTTCTACAGATAACCGATCACCGAAGCACCAGCCTGAACGCGATCTCCCTTTTTTACATGAACATCGACGGTTGGCGGCATATATATATCCAGTCTGGACCCAAAACAGATCAGTCCAAACCGTTCTCCACGTTTTACCTGATCACCCGACTGTGCCCAACAGATGATTCTTCGCGCTACCAGCCCTGCAATCTGAACGAAGCAGATGGATTCTCCTTCAACCGTTTCCAGAAAGACGGCATTCTGTTCGTTGTTTTCGGGAGCCTCATTTTTATCGGCAGCAAAAAATTTACCAGGTTGGTAGTTTACCTTCTTGATGGTACCATCCTGACAGATCCGATTGACATGCACATTGAACAAGGACATAAAAACACTGATCCTGGTGCATGGACCTTCATAATATCTTGTTTTATCAATGGATTCGACTTTTATGACCTTGCCGTCCGCCGGCGACACAATCGCACCGTCTTCGGTAGTCACGACCCTGTCCGGATCTCGAAAAAAACCGCAGATGCAAAAGGTGACAATCATTCCCGCAACAGCGAAAACCGTCATGCCAAGCAGCGCAAAAACCATTGTGACAAATGCAGCTGCAAAGACAAACGGATATCCCGGACGGGCAATGGGGAAAGCCGATTTGCTCTGCAACTCCGGCCACCTGTACTTATCCATATCGACAACCTATTTAGTGTCGATTGTATATATAAATCGACAATTTAAAAAATATTTCTTATACCAGGGTATTGCCTGGATGTCAACGGTTTCCTGGCCGCTTCTTGGT
>CAZKYZ010000546.1:0-2628 GCA_964557055.1 uncultured Desulfobacterales bacterium | reverse complement strand
TCCGCCTTGATAACCGTAGCGAATATTTCAAATGCGGAAGCCGCAAAGGTGGTCCAAATCTTCTTTGACAACATGGCGGATGCCATGTCAAAAGGAGAACGTGTTGAGATCAGAGGGCTTTGCAGCTTTTTTGTAAAGAATTACAAAAGTTATACCGGCAGGAACCCAAAAACCGGTGAAAAAGTTCAAATCAAGCCGAAAAGGCTTCCTTTCTTTAAATCTGGAAAAGAACTGAAAGAACGGGTTGATCAATAATTTGTGCCTGGGTTTACAGCAATAAACGATCAGGCACCCCCCATTCGAATCCTGAAAACGCTCCTAACCAAAGGGACGATACCACACGCACTCCTCTTTACAGGGATTGACGGGATAGGCAAACGGATGGCGGCACTCGCTTTTGCGATGGCCCGCAATTGCATGGGGGTACGCCCGGAAAAAACCGGGCCGGCAGAATTGGAACCAATCACGGAACCATGCGGCAGCTGCAGATCCTGCCGTAAAATAGAATCCGGCAGTCATCCGGATGTCATTCAGGTGTCACCTGAAAGTAAAATCATCCGGATCGCCCAGATTCGTTCCCTGTGCGATACCTTGGCTATGAAGCCTTTCGAGGCGATTACCCGGGTGATCCTGCTGACCGATGCGCATGCCTTGAATCTTGAAGCCGGGAATGCGCTGTTAAAGCTTCTGGAAGAGCCGCCCAACCACACAGTTTTTGTTCTGACGGCACCTCAAAATTCTGATCTGCTCCCGACAATTGTATCACGGTGCCAACTCGTCCGGTTCCGTCCTGTCTCAAACGGGACGATTGTAAAAATGCTGGCGGAATCCAGAAAAATACCTTTGGGTGAAGCTGAAATCATCGCCAGGATGGCCGCCGGGAGTTACTCAAAAGCCATTCGCCTGCATCGCAAAGGGTGGCTTGGACACCGCAATTGGCTGATAGCGCAGTTGACCGTCATTGCAGATACACCCATCGCCTTGCTACTGGCGGTAGCCGAACGAATTGCGGCCAGCCCTGAAACGCTGGCAGATGGTCTTGACATTATCAAATCCTGGATACGGGATCTTCTGATCAGCAGATTTTCACCGGAATTAATGATCAACCGGGATATGCATAACCAGATAATTCAGGCAAGCAGCCGGTTGACAGAAGCATCGCTGTTATCCGTCTTGAAGATGGTGGATATGGCTGAAAAGCGAATTTTATCAAATGGCAACGTTCGATTGAACATGGAAGACCTGTTACTGCAGATTGCTGCCGTGAAAATATAAAATTGGTCGTATTGAATGAAAAAATCAGTGGGCGTCCGGTTCAAACCAGCCGGAAAAATATATGATTTCGACTCCGGAGCTTTTGTGCTGACTCCCGGAGATCATGTTATCGTCGAAACGGAAAAGGGGCTCGGCTTCGGGGTTGTAGCGACTGCTCCGGCTGCGTGTGAAAACGGCTCCAACCGAAAAAACCTGAAAAAGGTATTCCGACTGGCAAGCCCGAAAGACTTCGCTCAGGTTGAAAACAACCACGAACTGGAAAAACAGACCCATACTTTTTGTTCCAGGTGCATCAAGGACCTGGGACTGAAGATGAACCTGTTTTCCGTCGAGAGCAATTTCGATGCCAGTCGAATGACGTTCTTTTTTACTTCTGAAAAGCGGGTTGATTTTCGAAAACTGGTAAAAATGATGGTAAAACGACTGGGAGTCCGTATCGAAATGCGGCAGGTCGGCATTCGCAACCAGGCCAAAATGTGTGGCGGTATTGGCAGGTGCGGGCGTGAAATTTGCTGTTCCAAATTTATTGAAAAATTTGAAACCGTCTCTATCCGGATGGCCAAAAGTCAAAGCCTGTCGTTGAACCCGACCAAGATATCCGGTCTTTGTGGCCGACTAATGTGTTGTTTGAATTATGAATACAGCACTTATCAAAACCTCCAAAAAACATTTCCGAAAATCGGGAAAACCATCGATACACCGGGTGGCAAGGGCAAAGTCGTCCGGCACAACATTCTCGGCAGTAAGCTGGCGGTAAGGCTGGAAGACGGTTCGGAAGCCGAATACGGTTTGGATCAAATCATTACAAACAGGTGATCAGATGTCGAATGCTTTTTATATTACGACGCCTATCTATTATGTGAATGCAAAACCCCACCTTGGGCATGCCTACACAACAATCGCCGCTGATGTCGCCTGCCGTTTTAACCGCATGCAGAAGCGGGAGACTTTTTTCCTGACCGGCACAGATGAACACGGAGACAAAATCGTCGAGGCAGCCAAAAAAGAAGGGCTGTCCCCGAAAGCATATGTCGACCGCATCAGCGGATTGTTTCGGGAGCTGTTGCCGCAGTTGAGTATCAGCAACGACTTTTTCGTACGAACCACGGATCCCGGTCATATACAGGTCGTCAGCGGCATTCTCCAGAAGATTTACGATAGCGGGGATATCTATTTCAGCGAATACACAGGAAAATACTGTTTCGGTTGTGAGCGTTTCTATACGGACCGCGAACTGATTGACGGCAAATGCCCGGACCATGGTACCGAGCCCAAGCTGATCAAAGAATCCAACTATTTTTTTAAAATGAGCCGGTACCAAAATTGGCTGATCGACCACATCACACGCAATCC
>CAZKYZ010000545.1:0-2632 GCA_964557055.1 uncultured Desulfobacterales bacterium | reverse complement strand
GGTACTGTTCAGGGAATGCTCGATCTTCTGGACATCCCTTATCAGGGTTCGGGAGTGATCGGGAGTGCCGTGGCCATGGACAAACTGATGTCCAAGAAGCTTTACGAGCAAGCCGGTCTGCCGGTTCCGCCCTATGCGGCCGTTCGAAAAGACAGCCGTATTGATGCACACGAATTGATGCAAAATTTTGGCGGATCGGTGGTGGTTAAACCGTCATGCGCCGGTTCCAGTGTCGGGATATCCATCGTCCATTCCGAGGCCAACCTGCGGGAAGCCCTGGACAAGGCCTTTCGGTTTGACAATTCCGTCCTTGTCGAAAAATATATGGTAGGTGTAGAGATCACCGGCGGTGTTCTCGGGAACGAAGAACTACACCCCTTGCCGCTGATCGAGATCGTTCCGGATAAATCTTTCGACTTTTTTGATTACGAAGCAAAGTATACGGCCGGCGCGACGGAGGAAATCTGTCCGGCCCGCATATCAGACGATATGACCCAAAAAGCGCAAGCTTATGCCGTCGCGGCACATGCAGCACTTTCCTGCCTGGGATACAGTCGGACGGATATGATTGTTATGGAAGATGATGTATATATTATGGAAACCAACACGATCCCCGGGATGACAGCCACCAGCCTCTACCCCCAGGCGGCTGCTGTGGATGGTATGACGTTTACCCGGTTGCTGGATCGATTGATCGATTTGGGCATAGAGGCGCATCGCAATAAAATCAAAACACACCAATAACAGGAGGAGACGCTGTTGGGCGGAATGATTGACATGGTTCGGGCTCAGGGGCAGATCGTATGAGGATAATAGACACCAATAACAGGAGGAGACAATGAAAGTTCTGGTTATCGGCAGCGGCGGCAGGGAGCACGCATTTGTCTGGAAAATTGCCAAAAGCCCGAGGGTAAAAAAGATCTTCTGTGCCCCTGGCAATGCGGGGATTGCCGATCTGGCGACCTGTGTCCCCATTGGTGTGGAGGACCTTGACGGTCTGGCCCGGTTTGCGGAAAAGGAAGCCATCGACCTGACGGTAGTCGGACCGGAAGCGCCCCTGTCCATGGGGGTTGTCGATGTGTTTGAGAAGAAAGGCCTGCGTATTTTCGGTGCGTCCAAGAAGGCGGCCTGTCTGGAATCCAGCAAATCCTTTTCAAAAATGATTATGACCAAGTATGGCATTCCCACGTCCGAGGGGAAAACGTTTACGAACTACAAATCCGCGGAAGCATATATCCGCCAAAAGGGCGCTCCCATTGTGGTCAAGGCCGATGGCCTGGCCGCCGGGAAGGGCGTCATCGTCTGCCAGACACTGAATCAAGCCATAATGGCCCTGAACAGTATCATGGTAAAAAAGGACTTCGGTGATGCCGGTAAAAAGGTCGTTGTGGAAGAGTGCCTCGTGGGGGAGGAGGCCTCGTTTCTGGCATTCACCGATGGCAATACAGTGCTGCCCCTGCCGTCCTCACAGGACCACAAACCGATATTTGATGAAGACAAGGGCCCCAACACCGGGGGCATGGGCGCCTATTCACCGGCCCCCATCGTTGACCGAATTATGCACAAGCGGATCATGGACGAGGTTATGATTCCGACGGTTCGGGGCATGGCCGCCGAAGGAAGACTCTACAAAGGCGTTCTATATGCCGGCCTCATGATCGATCGAGACAAAATAAAGGTATTGGAGTTCAACGCCCGCTTCGGCGATCCTGAAGCACAGCCGCTTTTGGTTCGAATGAAGAGCGACATGATCGATATCATGGAAGCCATAATTGACGAAAGGCTGGATGAATACTCCCTAGAGATAGATGACAGAGCGTCGATCTGTGTGGTTATGGCATCTGGGGGGTATCCTGGAAAATATCAGAAGGGTCAACCCATTTCAGGGCTTAAAGAGGCCGGCAAGATGAAGGATGTGGTCGTTTTTCATGCCGGTACGGCCGAAAAAAATGGAAAAGTTGTCGCTTCCGGCGGGCGTGTTCTCGGTGTTACCGCAATGGGAGTCACGGTGCAGAAAGCGATTGCCAGGGCTTACCAGGCGGTGGAAAAGATTCGTTGGAAAGATGTGCAGTATCGAAAAGACATTGGCCGAAAGGCCATGGTCCGGTTTGCCACCCCGCCGAAAGTCGGCATTGTGATGGGCAGTGACTCGGATCTGCCGGTTATGGAAGGGGCGGCCGCCATGTTGAAAAAATTCGGCATTCCGTATGAGATGACCGTGGCATCGGCCCACCGCAGCCCGGAACGGGCGGCCGCGTATGCCTCCGGGGCCATTGATCGGGGAATGAAGGTCATTATTGCCGGTGCCGGTCACGCCGCGCATCTGGCCGGGGTGCTGGCCTCGAAAACCACACTTCCGGTTATCGGGGTCCCCATTAATTCCTCCTGCCTCGACGGCATGGATTCCCTGCTTTCTACAGTCCAGATGCCGCCGGGTATTCCGGTGGCTACGGTTTCCATCGGAAAGCCCGGCGCTAAAAATGCCGGCATCCTGGCTGCTCAGATCATTGCTGTGGAAGATGCGGTCATTGCCGGTCGGCTGGCGGATTTTAAAATGGAGATGGCCGATCAGGTGGAGAAAAAGGCGGCGGCCTTGAACGAAAGCAAATGAACCCAAAAGTTACCAAAGGAA
>CAZKYZ010000544.1:0-2635 GCA_964557055.1 uncultured Desulfobacterales bacterium | reverse complement strand
CGATATCCATGTCGAGTCCCAGGGTTTCCAGCGGATAACCGGTCAGTTCACTGACCACATGTAAAAGTACCTGCTCGATTCCCGTTTCGGCAGTGTCCGACATATCGGCTGCGGCTTTGTTATCCGGTTGCGACGGCTGTTCTCGCAGGTGTGCGCAGATCTGTCCCAGGGTTTTGAGGGTTCCCATGACGTCCGGCGACACCGGCGGGACAGCGGGCATTTTTTCTTCGAAAGCGGAAAGGATCTCCACCCGTTTGATGGAGTCGATGCCCAGATCGGCTTCGATATCCATGTCGAGTCCCAGGGTTTCCAGCGGATAACCGGTCAGTTCACTGACGACATGCAAGAGTACCTGCTCAATGTTTTCACCCGCAGGATTGCTTGCGGGTACCGGGTTTGCGCTGTCATGGGAGGGCAGGGTCATTCCCGGTTCGGCGGGTCGTACCGCTTCGGCAGCCGCTTGGTTCAAAGGGGAGGGGGCTTTTGTTTTCAACGGCGGTTGCGCAATCGCCGAATCTTCCCGGGGTGCGGCCTGGTCGAAATTTTCAGGACGGGGTGACAATGCGGAAAATATTTCCGGAGCAGCGTTTGCCAATATACCGGTTTGCTGTATAACGGCCAGAAGGGAACGGTTTGCTTCCGCCTGGGTCTTCAGGAATTGTTTATGGGCCTCGGCTGTCTGTTCCTGCAATCGCTGCAGGGATTTCAAACCTTCCTGAACGGCTTTCAAGGCTTCGTTGCCGGCGGTATGGCCAGGCAGTGTCCGGTTCATAACCATGTTCGGTTGTCCTTTATTTAAGGATTGTTGATCGTTGGCGGATGAAGGCAGCTCTTTCCGGGTTTTTCCTGCCGATATCGTTCCGATATCGGCAGCAATGCTCCTGGATCCGGTGACCTTCACAGGTTCCGGTCGGGATTCCGGTGTTGTCCGGGGCAAATCAATACCTTTCGGTTTCGGGTTGGCCCCTGAAACAGCTACAGTCATGCGGGGAGCCGGCCCGGTTTCGGTGGTTTCCTCCCATTTTGCAAGGTCGACGGGGTACCCCAATGAGAGTAAGTGGCACAATACACAGGCAAAATCGAGCAATCCGGGTCGTTTTCCGGCGGAATGATCCACGGAAAGGATATGCACATCTCTATTCTGAAGTGTCGCGCGTACCAGCCCGGATAAGACATTTTTCGGGCCGACCTCTATAAAAGTTCGGACACCGGATTCGTACATATTTAAAATATTACCGTGAAAATTAACGGGATGAATGATTTGATCGGCCAGGATCTTGCGTGTTTCGGCAACAGAGTCAGGGTAGGGTAAGGCGCTTGTATTGGCAAAAACCGGAATTTTTGATGGAAAGAAGTCAATTTTTTCAAGGGCCGCGGCAAATGGTTTTCTGGCTTGCCGGACAAAACTGCTGTGAAAGGCGGCGGAAACGGGGAGTTTAACGGCCCGGATTCCCTTTTCCCGGCAGATGGGTATCAGCTTTTCCACGGCAGCGGATTCTCCCGAGACAACGCCCTGTTCCGGAGCGTTCTTATTTGCCAGAACCACACCTTTGACGCCGGAAGACGCGAGAAGAGATTTGATCTGGGACAATGGCGCTTGAAGGGCAAGCATAGCCCCCTTTTCGCGGCCCTTTCCGGCATTGGACATCAATTCGCCGCGGAGACCGGCAAGGGAGATATAATCCTCAAATTTCAGTCTTCCGGCAGCGTGCAGGGCCGAAAGCTCACCAAAACTGTGTCCGCAAACCGCCTCCGGAGAAATGTTGAAGAGAGTGAGCAGTCGCAACATGGCCGTACTGATGGCACCAATGGCCGGTTGGGCGATGCGGGTATCCCGAAGAGCGGCCTCTTGCCGGGGAGACGGCTTCCCGGAGGACGCCGGCCAGATATAATCGTTTAATCTTCCGAATTCCTTCCAAACGCTGTTTGCATCTGCTACAGCCTGAAAAGCCTCCGGAAAACGGACAACCAGTTCGCGCCCCATACCCACATACTGGCTTCCCTGGCCTGGAAACAGGAATCCGATTTTGCCGCCCCTGGTGTTTCCCCAAAAAACGTTCCCCAATTGAAAGTGGTTTTTTTGTGAATTTTTTTCAATGGCTTCTGCCACAGAAGACAAAAATCCGGGAGGGACGCCGGGGCTGGAAGGATCGGTTTCCACAGCAAACGCCAACCGAAATGGATGCTTGTGCGAGAAGGTCGCCCTGGTTGCGGCAGCCGCCTGAGAGAAGAATACGGCGGGGACCTTGCTCTCCGCCAGTTTCGCGTCTAAATTGTGGATACGATCGAGGATATCCAGGCGGGTATCTCCCGACAAGGTAAAAATTTCTACGGAACCATCCCACAATATGGAAGATTTTTCGGGACTGTATTCTTCCAGAACCATGTGGAAATTGCTGCCGCCGAAACCAAAGGCGCTCACCCCGGCTCTTCGCGGGTGGTTGCTTCTGGGAAACCATGGGATGGCGTGGTCCGGTAAATAAAAACGGCTGTCCTGTATACCAAGAGCGGGATCCGGCTCCCCCGCCTTTAAGGTCGGTGGAAATGTTTTGTGGTAAAGAGCAAGAGCGGTCTTTATAAGACCTGCCGATCCGGCGGCGGCTTTGGTGTGGCCGATCTGAGATTTTATCGATCC
>CAZKYZ010000543.1:0-2640 GCA_964557055.1 uncultured Desulfobacterales bacterium | reverse complement strand
CGGGGATTTGAAATGAGTGCTCAAAAAGAGTTTTGCCGAAAGAATCCGGTTGATGCTGTGAAGAGAGGCGAGGCCGTCCGCGTCTATTCCTCGGAAATGCCAAAAGGATCCAGCCGTTCCAGGTTTTTTCCGAATCTATCCGTCAGCGGTTTTCCTATTCCTACAGCTACCTGTTCCAGATAGATTTCGTGATTTACCAGGTCGACGGCGTTGGTGACCAGACCGATATTGTGGGTGAACACACCTTCCACGTTGCTGTCCGGAAAAATCGATCCGGTAATACAGCGCAATCCATCCGCCACCAGAACATACTGACGTCCCATCAGCGGTATCGCCTGTCGCTTGCTGCGGCTGTGCAGAATCGCTCCGCGGCATTTATTTTGTAGTTTTTTTATACCTTTATGGGAACTATAGAGCACCAACGCCAAGCGGACCCCTCGACCTATGGCTTTCATGAGATGGGGTAAAAGGGCATTGAACTCATCAGCCCACAGGGCGACATGCAAGGTTTTTTTGGCTTCATCCGTCAACTTTTTACCCCTGGCGACAAGATCCTCCTGGGAAGTCACCCGCCAGAGAACTTCGACTACGCGCGGATTTTTCTGGTAATTCTCCAGTGCATTGCGGGCTTCATCCAGGGAAAGCTTCATTCCTTCCCCAATCCTGTCGATCAGTTCCTTCGGATCTGTCGGCGCGTAAAGGCGGCCATCGGAGTCCTGCGCTTCTACCTGGACGGCAGCTCCCCGGATCACGAGTTTTTCGAGGCATTCATAAATCTTGGCCCGGGGGATACCACTCTGCTGGGCTACCTGGTAGCCATTTGCAGGCGCTTTCATCAGAAGGGCACAGTACGCTCTGGCTTCGTAGCTGCCGAATCCCAAAGCCATCAAAGCTTCGTGTGTTTTTTTCAGCGGATTTTCCAAATGGGAACTCATTGCTTTTCACCTTGTGGTATCCGGATGGAATGGAATGGCCGTAGTCGACTCAGCAGCCGAAAACAATAGCAGAATGCATCGCCATTCCATAAAGCAGGCAGTTTTCGTCAATGGCAAACAGTGGATTGTGGCACATGTTCACAATGCCTTTTTTTTTGTTGCCGCAGCCAAGAAAAAGAAAGGCAGCCGGTATTTTCTGGCCGTAGTATCCAAAATCTTCGCCGCCCAAAACCGCCGGATAGGGATAGACGACATTCTCTTTGCCCAGAAGCTTTTCGGAAATGTCCAGAACTTTTTTAACACAGGATTCGTCATTGACGGTAACCGGATAACCCTCTGTATATTCACAGCGGAAAGTGGCGCCGTGGGCGGATGTAATGCCTCTTAACTGCTCGTGAATTTTCTCTTTAATGGTTTTTTGCACGGATTTTTCCAGGGTGCGAACGGTCCCGACGAGGGTAACCCGGTCTGGAATGATGTTGTCACTGGTTCCACCGTGAAACTGTGTGATACTGACAACGGCAGGGTCGAATGGGTCGATGACCCTGGATACAATCGATTGCAGGGATGACACAAATTGGCAGCCGATATAGATCGGGTCGATGGAATAATGGGGCATGGCGGCATGCCCGCCCTTGCCCGAAATCGTAATCTCAAAAGAATCCGGCTGCCCCAGAAAAGCACCTGTTCGGAGACCGATCGTGCCCGTTTCCAAAGAAGGCAATACGTGCAGACCATAGATTTCATCGACGCCGTCGATGGCACCATCCTTGATCATGTCCAGAGCTCCGCCAGGCAGGGTTTCTTCATTGGGCTGGAAAATAAAGCGAACATTCACTTTCAGGTGATCTTTCAATCGGTAGATAATTCTAGCCGCACCAATCAGCATGGCCGTATGCGCATCATGGCCGCACATGTGGGCTTTGCCTTCAACAGTGGACCGGTATTCCAGGTCCGCCTGCTCGGCCATGGCCAGTGCGTCCATATCGGCACGGAGCGCTATGCGGCGGCGACAACCGGGAACATCAAGGTCGGCAATCAGGCCAGTCCTGCCGACCCCGGTTCGTAGCGACAGATTGAGGCGCGTCATTTCTGAAGCAGCAATACCGGCTGTTCGCTGAACATCAAAACCGGTTTCCGGATGCATGTGGATGTCGCGTCGAATGGAAACAATAGCGCTGTGATTTTTTTCGGCTTCCGCAAATATTTCAGAAAATAAGGGGCTCATCAACGGTTTGTTTCCCGAATCGTTACTGTTAGTGTTTCCGTAAATTCCCGACCATTTTGTGAATCAATTAATCAGTTCATAGTCTTTCAGACTTTTGATGACTTTTGGACTCAGCTGTTTCACGATCTGGCCCAAGGATTTCGGATCGATTGACTCTGAAGACGCGGACCAGAGATTTTTTTGGGTTTTGAGCTCATAGAAAACGGTTTTCAAACGGACAAAGGTTTGTTCTATTTCCTGGTCCGGGTAATAAGTATTGGCATACCCGTAGGCAACAGGGTAATAATTGTAAAAGGCACCGTCATAAATAACGGTCGGGGTTGCTGCGGGAGCCACGGGGACATCAACACTTTTTTTACCAAGACGGATAAGGTGGGTAACGAGTATGCAATCGACCCCTTCTTTTTGAGCGGTTTCTATGATTAATTCCTTTGTGATGTCTGTGTCTACGGGAAGACCGGTCGATGCTGCAATCGC
>CAZKYZ010000542.1:0-2644 GCA_964557055.1 uncultured Desulfobacterales bacterium | reverse complement strand
AGATCAAAAATATCGCTGCGCCGCGGTTTAATGGAGACGGTTTTTACAGCAACGTTTTCAACGGTAAACCTCTCCGATATTTGAGCAATTTTTTCCTCAACCTCTTCCGCCAGCCCCGCCAGTTCTTCCTGAAGTTTCCGTACAGCCTCCTCAGCACGTTTTACCTCACCCTTTTCTTTGGCAAGTCTTCCGGCATCCTGACCCCTGTAGACGCCCTGGTAATCGTGGACATGGACACACCCTTTCTTCCAGATAATGCCCCCAGGACTGCAGGCCATTTTCCCACGTTGCCGCCTGATCGGCCGCATACTGCTCGATGCTTTTCCCTTTTCTTTCGGCATCCGCAGGATCGATCCAGGAAGCAAAATCGCTGGGCTCAAGCTCAGGAAAGGTCAACAGCAGATTCCCCATATCTCCCTTGAAATCAATGATAATGGACGGAATATTGTCCATTATGGCCTCCTCGATAAGGCCGATCCCCAAACCGGTCTTGCCGCTGCCGGTCATACCGATTATGGCGGCATGGGTCGTCAGATTTTTGCTTTTATACAGTAGCGGCAGTGCCGATGCTTGCCTGCTGCTGATATCAAGCTCCCTTCCAAGATAAAAAAGCCCGAGTTTTTCAAAGGGGTAGTTGTTTTCCATTGATGTATTCCTTTGTTTTGCGTTTTGTAAACCAGGATGTTGCAACTATAGGATGAACCACTTCAGGTAATTATGAATCGTCAATCCAAAAGCACCTTTTCGTGCGTTTCTGTCAAATCGATATATCGTTTCTGATGAAACGGCAAGCAATAGAAATTCATTTTTGGGGTTCGGAAATCCGGTTCACCGGCGATATATGGAATTCCAGCTTTCATCAAAAATGGCAGACCCTGCAAAATCCTTGACATGAAAACGGAATCCCTTTATCATTTTGAATCTTCTTCGACATGTGAATTCCTTTATATTTCTCTTTACCGCAGGATCCACCCGTTCCTGCAGACAGATATCAATTCCCTTTTCCAGACGTCAACCGGGAGAACTTGCATGAAAAATGAATTGTATTTCACCAAGGAACACGAGATGGTCCGCAAGGCGGTCCGGGATTTTGTCAACCGCGAGATCAACCCGCATGTTGATGCGTGGGAAGAGCAAGAAGAAATCCCCCTGCACGACCTGTTCAAAAAAATGGGGGATTTGGGATTTTTGGGTATCCGTTACGATCCCGAATACGGAGGCCAGGGAATGGATTTCTGGGCGGAAACCGCCTTGCTGGAAGAGCTGGCCGGCATCCACTGCGGCGGCGTCCCCATGGCGATTGCCGTCCAGACCAATCTGGCAACACCCGCTATCGACGAGTTCGGCAGTGCATACCTGAAAGACAAATACCTGCGTGCCGCCATCGCCGGTGAGATGGTATCCGCCATCGCGGTCACCGAGCCGGGGGCCGGATCGGATGTGGCCGCCCTGAGCACCACCGCCAGGCGCGACGGCGACGTATATATTCTCAACGGCTCCAAGACGTTTATCACCAACGGCACCCAGGCTGATTTCCTAACCCTGCTGGCCCGCACCAGTGACGACCCCGGGTATCATTCCTTTTCCCTTTTCGTGGTCCCTACCAACCTGCCCGGCTTTTCGGTAAGCCGCAAGCTCGACAAGTGGGGCATGCGCTGCAGTGATACGGCCGAACTGTTTTTCGATAACATGGCGATCCCGGCCGAAAACCTCATCGGCCAGGAGGGGGAAGGTTTTATTCATCAGATGCAGCAGTTCCAGCACGAGCGCTTTGCCGTATTGCCCCTCAGCTACATGGGCGCCCGCCACGCCATTACCCTAACCCGTGCATACATCGAAAAACGGGTGGTGTTCGGTAAGCCGCTCAGCCACAAACAGGTGCTGCGTCACCGCCTGGCCCAATGGATGGCCGAAACGGAGGCCCTCCAGGCCCTGACCTACCACATTGTCCGCATGAAGGAAAACGGCATCGATGCCACCCGGGAGATCTCCATGGGCAAACTGCTGGGAGCCCAGCTCCTGGGAAGAGTTACGGATGGATGCCTGCAGATGCACGGCGGTATGGGGTATATGAACGAAATGCGTATTTCACGCATATATCGCGACAGCCGCCTGATGGCCATTGGCGGCGGGGCCGATGAGGTGATGTGTGAGATCATCGCCCGGATGGTCGGGTTATAGATATCGCCGTTCGATATGCTTGCGTCGCTATCTTTTCGAAATCCTGTCAGTCACCCAAAACCTTGTCAAACATGGATTTGGCGTCTTTTCCGGCTTTCTTTTCAATTTCCGCTCCGGCCTTCTGCTGGATCAGTTTTCGGGCGGAATAAGCAATCACCTTTTCCGTGATCTGGGATAGAACCTGCTGCGCCACCTGATCACTGGTGCCGCGAAGATTTTTCAGCACCATTTTGTCCATAACCACAGATTCCTCTTTTTCGAGCTTGTCCGAAACCAGCCGGATTTGCGCTTTTTCGATCTCAATCAGATCGATACGGATTTCCTTGGCTTCTGCGCTTTCCTTTTTCGGCTCCGCTTTATCTTTGGCGGGCTTCTTCTGTTTAGCAGCGATGGTTTTCTGCAGCTCACCGAAATTGGTCTTACCGCCCTTCTCTTCAAACAGGAACACGGGAGCGGCAACCCG
>CAZKYZ010000541.1:0-2644 GCA_964557055.1 uncultured Desulfobacterales bacterium | reverse complement strand
GATGGGGCAAAAAGACCATTTTATGGATGGAAACGAATTCGGCATAGGAGATATCCACAGATGAACTGGCGATGGCGGACACCCATCCTGGCGGCGACCGTTTTGAGCATTCTTTGTACCCTGGGAGGGTGCAGCGGTGAAGCAGGGGGAGGGGCGGAGAGTGTGGTCCTGAAAGTGAACGGTTACAGCATGACGTTGGCTGAATTCGAGGATAAACTGGCTTCGGACCACCGCATGAGCGAAGACTACAAAAAGTCGGCGGAAGGGCGTCGGGAATACCTGGAAACCCTCGTCGAAAAAGAGCTGCTGATCCAGGCGGCTATTGCAATGCAGCTCGACCGCAAAGAAAAATTTGTTGCTACCATTGAACGCCACTGGGAAACGACGCTTGTCAATCAGCTCAGGGCGGTTAAGGAGCAGGAGCTTTCGCGGCAGGGCTATCCGAAGCCGGCGGATGCCCGCAGATACTACGAAAAGATGAAAGAGCAGCATCCCGAACTGCCCTCCTTTGCAGCGGTGCAGGACCGGATTTCGAAAGACATGCGCCAGGGCGAGGTGCAAAAACTTTTGGATCGGATGGTAGCGGATGCAAATGTCCACCGGTTTGCCGGGGGCGATGCCGCTGCCTCCGATATTTATGTGCAGATCAACGATTATACCCTTACGTTGGAAGAATTTGAGCGCAAGATGGTTGCCGAGCTTCAGCCGAACGATGGCAACCCCATTACCGCCGGGGAGCGAAAAGTGTACGTCCAGGGTCTGATCCGCCGGGAGGTGCTGATTCAGGAGGCCAGACGACAGCAACTGGACCGCAGTGAAACCTTCGTGAATGCCATACGGATTTACTGGGAAGCGACTCTCGTTTCGAACCTCATCGAGCTCAAGGGGAAAGAGCTTTCACAGGCATGTTACGTGACAGCGGAGGAGGTCCGTACCCGCTACGCGCAAATCAAGTTGGAAGATCCAGATCTGCCGCCGGTGGAAGAGATGACCGACACCATTTCGCGGGCCCTTTTCAGCGAAAAAATCGAGCAGAAACAGAAGGCTTGGATTGAAGATTTGCGCAAAAAAGCCGATATCACAAAAAATGAAACCCTCCTTGATGATGGCGGCCTTTCGGCCCGTGAATGAGAAGTGGGCAGCCAAAACCGAAAGCGGGGATTTGCCGGTTCGTTAATTTGAGATTCGGATCAATTATTGTACATATCCAATAGAGGAACACCCATGGCAACACAAAAAAACTACAAGAGAAGGCAATTCTACATCAAGAAGGATTACCAGTTTCAATTCATTTTCAAGTTCTGCCTGCTGATGCTGACTGGGGCCCTGGTTTCTACCGGGTTGCTGTTTCTGTTTTCCCGGGGCACCCTGACGTCGTCCTTCGAACAGTCCCGACTGGTGGTGAAGAGTACTTCCTTTGCCATTCTGCCTCACATTCTCTGGACGAACCTGCTGACCCTGATCCTGATCACATTGGCCACCATTGTTGTGGTTTTGTTCGTCTCCCACAAGATTGCCGGCCCCATGTTCCGCTTCGAAAAGGATCTGAAGCAGATCGGCAAAGGGGATCTCACCGTTGTCATTCATCTGCGGGAAAAAGACCAGATTCTCGAAATGGCCAACAGCTTAAATGAGATGACCACCAGTCTACGCGGCAAGGTTCAGGCACTAGAGTCTGAGGTGGAGGCCGTCCTGGAACTGGCGGTTCAACGGGACGCTTGTGAAGAGATTGCTCAGAAGCTGGAGCATGTCTACTACAGTATCCGCAAACACTTCATTATTTAACGGATCTGTAACCAATAAAAAGGCATCACTGTTACCGTATCTGTTACAGGTATCTGATATTTTCGTTTCCAAACAATAAAAGATAAAAAAGATTCATAAAATACGCCAGGAAGTGTTTTTATGAACGCAACCGACATGTCCGACCGAACCCGCTGTCTTCTGGCATCCCTTGTTGCCGCCGCGGTTCTGTTCACGGGCGGTGCGGGCTGGTGCGAATCCGGATGGACGGTTCTGGAGACCAAGTATGTCAAGATCAAGTACAAATCCCGGGACAGCCTCAAGGAATTCATCGACAACATCGACTACGGCCCGGGGTCAGGGCTGTTTTCCAGCGTCGATGCCCAGGATTTGGAGGGAGCTGCCCGGAAAAGGGTCGATGCCCTCTTCCAGCGGGTACAGGAGATTCTCGACATGCGCAAGCGCATCGCTCGCCCCACCATATGGGTTCATCCCGACGAGGAGGACATGGCCAGGAAGTTTTCCTCACAGAGCAGCAGGCCCATGCGCATCCGGGCATGGTATGTATACGAAACCAACTCTGTTCACATTAACGCCGAGGACATCCACGAGGGTATTCTGGCCCATGAGCTGGCCCATGCCGTCATCGACAATTTCCTGGAAGTCAGGCCTCCATCCGCCACCGCTGAAATACTGGCCCGTTACGTGGATGAGCATCTGGATTATGATGCGCGCACCCGGCAGTAGTTAGTCTGGTCTAAACCCTCCACCACCGGTGGAGGACCAGAAAAGGTTACACCGGTCCGGTGAGGAATATTGGCGGTTTAGAAAACAGATAACTTATTAATATTCTATCTTCATTTTCTTTGACGGCAAAGAAAACGAAGCAAAAGAAACCGCC
>CAZKYZ010000540.1:0-2653 GCA_964557055.1 uncultured Desulfobacterales bacterium | reverse complement strand
TACCCGGCAGGATATAACAGGAAATGTCACTGGTAGCCACAATGGTACGAATGGCCGATCCTCTGTTTTTCAGCAAAGCAATCCCGCCGCAAACATCTCCGCTGCCCAGAAAACTGCTTAATATTTTTTTTCCGTCAATATCGTAGTAGAGTTCCAGAGAACCGCTTTGAATGATAATAACGTTTTGGAAGCTGGATTTTCCCTGGTGGAACAGTATTTTTCCGCGGCTGTATTCTTGTAGCGTCAGCGCTTGGGCGGTTTTCCGGAGGGTTTCATTTGGAAGATAGGAAAATGGTTTGGTTCGTTCTAAAAAGGAATATTCCTGATCTGTTTTGGTATGCAATGACAGACTCCCTTGGTCGTAGTGGGTGGCATTGTTGCATCTAGATTAACACGAATTCAAGAGGAAGGAAACAATCGATGATTGCATAATCCGATTATCCTTCCTATAATGCGGATAACACCAATAAAATCTCCGGTACACGAAAATGACTCCAAAAAAAGACAGCACATCACGTACAGGTGTTGCGATCAGCCTGTTTTTAGCAGCAGCAGCACTTTTTAACTTTCCAATCATAAGCCTGTTCAATACAAAAAGCCTCTTCTTTGGGATCCCCTTGCTGTATCTGTATCTGTTTTCGGCATGGGGCGGCATCATTCTACTGGTGTTCCTGCAATCCGGAACCGAATCATCCCGAAACCGAAAGCCGTAAAGCCAGCCATGCTGCAAACCGACAATATTCTCATTATCTCGTTTCTGTACATAGGGCTTTTGTTCGGTATTGCCCGCTGGGGCGATAAGCGTGCTGACTCCGGAAAAAGCATTATCAGCAATCCATACACCTATGCTCTTTCACTGGCGGTATACTGCACGGCATGGACATTTTACGGAAGTGTCGGCAAGGCTGCCGTAACAGGGCCGGGGTTTTTGCCGACTTACATCGGCCCAACTCTGGTGGCCGTTCTTGGGTGGACCGTTCTCAGAAAGATCGTTCGTATCGCCAAAACTTACCGAATCACATCGATTGCCGATTTCATCGCCTCCCGGTATGGAAAAAGCCGCATCCTTGGCAGTGTTGTCACCCTGATCGCCGTTCTGGGTATTATACCGTATATATCCCTGCAACTGAAGGCCATATCTATCAGTTACTTCATCATAAGCCAGCATTCGTCCCCCCTGGCTTCTTCCCTGACCGCGGGGGTTCCCTTTTTTCATGATACCGCTTTTTATATCGCTTTGCTGCTGGCGGTATTTGCCATTCTTTTCGGTACCCGCCACCTGGACGTTACCGAAAGACATGAAGGGTTGGTTGCCGCCATTGCCTTCGAGTCCATTGTTAAATTGATTGCCTTCCTTTCCGTCGGGATATTTGTGACATACACAATCTTCAATGGTTTTACCGATATTATCAGCAGAGCTTCTGAATCTGTCCATCTGCGACAACTGTTTCAAATGGGAAAGACGGACAGCGGTTACGTGGATTGGGGGATCAATATCATGGTATCCATGCTGGCATTTATCTTGCTGCCCCGGCAGTTTCAGGTGGCGGTTGTTGAGAATGTCAACGATAATCATCTGCGAAAAGCCATGTGGATTTTTCCACTCTACCTGCTGTTGATCAACCTGTTTGTTTTGCCCATCGCGCTGGGCGGTATCCTTCTCTTTCCCGGCGGGCAACTGGATGCCGACACCTTCGTGCTGACCATTCCCATGTCCGAGGGATATGAATATCTGACCCTGCTTGTATTTGTTGGCGGCATGTCGGCAGCTACCGGAATGGTAATCGTCGAAACAGTAGCTTTGTCCACCATGATCTGCAATGACCTGGTCATGCCCTTTTTTCTGCAGATGTCCTCCTTCCGCTTCGGAAAAAATAAAGACATGAGCTTTTTTTTACTGAACATCCGGCGTGCCAGTATCGTTTTGGTTGTTCTTCTTGGTTATATGCACTTTCACCTGGTGGGAGAGTCGTATGCCCTCGTGGTAACGGGGATGATATCCTTTGCCGCCGTCGCTCAATTCGCCCCTTCTCTCCTGGGGGGAATTTTTTGGAAAGGAGCTACCAAAGCCGGAGCCCTGGGAGGGCTGCTGGCCGGTTTTTTGATCTGGTTTTACACACTGATGCTTCCCACCTTTGTCCACGCCGGTTTCTTATCCGAAAGCCTCCTGCGAAACGGTCCCTTCGGAGTAGCGTTACTGGCACCCTACCCCCTTTTCGGTCTCCAGGGCTTGAATCAGATTTCACACGGCATTTTTTGGAGTCTATTGGTGAACGTGGCCATATTTATCGGTCTGTCCCTTAGAGGCACTTCCAACCCCATGGAGCACAAACAGGCGACTTTGTTCGTAGACGTGTTCGAATATCAGGATGATGTGGGAAAACTCTCTTTTTGGCGCGGCATTACGGTGATTGACGATTTAAAGCGCCTGTTGGCCCGGTTCCTGGGAGACAAGGCCGCCTCAGAGGCCCTCAGAACCTATGCCCACCAGGAACAGATTGATCTGGCCAACGCCCGTGGTAATGTAAAAATTGTCAACTACGCCGAAAAATTGCTCACTGGTGTCATCGGCTCGGCTTCTGCAAGAATTGTGGTATCCAAAATCGCCAGAGTGGAAAAGTTAAGCACAGAAGAAGCCATGGATATCCTGGAG
>CAZKYZ010000539.1:0-2667 GCA_964557055.1 uncultured Desulfobacterales bacterium | reverse complement strand
ATAACCCGGCTATTTTCGGTGTCGACCCGGATGTAGCCGTAACCGGTTTGCCGTTAAGCGAGAATCCTGGATTATGCGCAACATCATCACCGTCCTGACCGGCATTTTGTTTTCCGCAGGTCTTGTCTGCATTCCGGCTCACCTGGCCGCACAAGAACAGACCATATCCCTTTCCGATGCCATTGTAAAAACCCTGGCCGACAATCCCGGTGTCAAGGTAGAGACGGTTCGAATCGAACAGAGTGAGGGTATCGTCCAGCAAAGCGCCGGTGAGTTTGACTGGTATACCTTCGGCAGCGCCTCCTATGAGGACAAAAATTCGCCGGTTCCGTATCGGGTGCAGGAAAACCAGCAAGACCTCCAGGATGAAAAGAATTTACAAATCCAGCAATCCGAAGCCATCATGGCCTGGATCGGTATGCCGTTTACCCCGACAGCCTTGATCAACAACCCCATCAGCGACGAGGTGGAAGAAAATATCGGCATTTACTCTGCTGGTGTTACCAAGAAATTCAGAAGCGGCATTCTAATTACACCATCTGTTTCTGTTTTTGACTACAAAAACGATTATGAAGTGGACCCGTGGGAAGCAAACTCCGAGGTGGCCCTGGAAATTGTTGTCCCGCTGTTGCGGGGTCTTGGCATGGAAAACAGCGGGGCTAGAGAATTGGCCGCGATGTCCGGCCTGACCGCGACCCAGCAGGTTTCCAAACAACGCATTGCGGCGCAAGTGTATACGACAGCCACCGCTTTCTGGAACAGCATGGCAGCCAAACAAAACGTGGACATACTCGAAGATACCGTTAAACGCGCCAATGAGTTGTATGAACTCGTCGAACTTCTCATCAAGACCGGTGAACTGGAACCGGCCATGATTCATGAAGCCCATGGCAAATTGTATCAACGCCAGAGCAATCTCCAGGGAGGGCGTTCCAGAGCTTATCAGAGCAGCCTGTCTTTGGCGGTGGCCATGGGTTACGGCCCCGAGGAGATCGTCAGCGCTCCTTACCCGCAGGGGGACTTTCCAGTTGTTGAAGAGGAAACGGTGTTCGACCAGGAAACAATGAATACATATATTGGCCAGGCGCTGCGCCGCCGGGGTGATTATCTGGCCGCCAAAACCAACATCGCTACCGAAGAAATTCTCCTCGTCAAAGCCGAGGATGATATCCGCCCCAGGCTGGACCTTACCATGAAGACCGGATACGCCGGTTTTGACTCCGGCTCCGGCCACACGCTCAACTCGCTCTCGGATAACACTTCGGGACCCAACTTTTATGTCGGTATCCGGGGCGAACTGCCGTTTTACCGCGATGCTGCCAGGGGCGAATTCGCGTATCAACGGGGATTGGTCAAAGAAGCGGCATTGACGGCGAAGCAGCTGTCCAACAATATAGCTTCCGAAGTACTTGCAATGATCGAACAATTACAATCCGCCGTCAAAAACTACCAGCTTGCGATAAGATCCGAAAAAGAATATCGCAATGCCGCCGACCACACCAATTACAGGGTGCGGGAAGGCGATGCTTCGCTGACCGACCTGATCAATATTGAGGATCAATATTTCAGATCCCGGGCGGCCAGAATTGAGGCCGAGCGGGAATATGTCAACACCCTGATGAAACTGCATTTTGTAACCGGAACTTTGCTGACGGATGAGGATCAGAATGCGCGCATTAACATCAGCCGGTTGATGCGCCCTCCCCTCTTTCCGGATGAAAAAGAGACTGACGAACCATGAAACGGAACCGATACAAACACTATTGCCTGTTGTTCCTGGGGCTGTTGCTGATCGCCCCGCCAACCTGGGCGCAAGAAAAAATCGGCGCTCTGGGCCGGATCAAACCCGAGGGTGACATTATTCATCTTTTCGGTTCGCCGGGCGTCCAGATCACCGCTATTCACGTGTCCAAAAACGAAACGGTCAAAAAGGGGGCTGCCCTGGCTGTATTCTCCACCCAGACAACGTACCAGCTGGAAATGGAATTGGCCGGTCTGGCCTACCGGGAAGCAGATGAATTGACCCGGAAAGCCATCAGTGTTCAGGAAGCCCGTACCCGGGAAATCGACATTTCGGGTTCAAAGGCCATTCTCATCCAGAAACAAAAAATCAATGCCGCCCGGGCGGAATACAATTTCTCCCAAAGAAGGCTGGATCGCTTTAAAAAAATGGAAGGCGAAAAATATTCGGCACAGCAAATGGACGAGCGGGAAAGCCAGGCGGTGATTGCCGGGGCCAAGCTGGAATCCGTCCAGCAGGAACTGGAAAGGCTCATTCTTGACCGGGAGCTGAATCTGGCCCAATCCGCAACGGAGCTGGAACGGCTGCAACTAGTCCGGGAAATCAACATGGAAAAGACTTCCCGCCAGTTGAAGCTGGCAACGGAAAACGCCCGGAAAGGACAGATTGCCGCGCCGGTTGACGGTACCATCATCGAAATATTTCAACAGCCGGGCGCAACCGTCGGCAACAGTCCGGTTATTTGGATGGCGAACTTGTCCGGGATGATCGTTGTCGCAGAGGTTTATGAAGGCGATATCCTGAAACTGGAACCCGGTCTGCACGCAACGGTAACCGGCAATTCTCTTCCAGAAGCGTTGAGCGGTGAGGTGAAATCGGTCGGACGAGTAATCGATCCATCTTCACGGACCGCTGATGTGGTCATC
>CAZKYZ010000538.1:0-2681 GCA_964557055.1 uncultured Desulfobacterales bacterium | reverse complement strand
GAAACAATCAGGCGGTCCGAAAGGATGGTGTTTTTGGTTGCATTTTTTATTGGTTGTTGGTTTGGCTTTTTCGGTGGGCCCGGCATTCGCTCACAAGGTGACGGTTTTTGCCTGGGTGGAAGGCGATGCGATCCACACCCAAAGCAAGTTTTCCGGCGGCAAACCGGCTCAAAACGCCGCGATCACGGTGTATGACCGTTCTGGGAAAACGCTGCTCGACGGGACCACATCGGAAAAAGGGGAGTTTTCTTTCGGCATACCCAAGAAAGAGGACCTGACCATTGTTGTTATGGCCGGTTCGGGTCACCGTGGTGAGTGGACGGTCAGGAAAACCGATCTGGAAGGAAAGACCGTGGTTGCGGCGGCCGTTGGCAGCCGGGAATCGGACGATAGCGGAACCGGGCAACTGTCGGCGGTCGGCACCGGAGCCGCCCGGGTGGATTGTGCGGAACTTCAAAAAATTGTCGAGAAAAGCCTGGAGAAAAAAATCGCTCCCCTCCGCAACATGATGGTTGATGCCGGGCAAAGCCGGTCGACGGTCAAAGATGTTTTCGGGGGTATCGGCTATATTGTCGGGATCGTGGGGATCGCCGCCTACATCCGCGCACGTCGCAACAAGCCTGGGACATCCGGATGATTCAGGAACCTTTTGCAAACGGAAAATCATGGATTCATGAAATCGATCCGCGGTTGCGTGTTCTTTTGGCCAGCCTGTATGCTGTTGTCACGGCTGTTTCCTACCGGTTTGATACGTTAATCGTTTCCGCTGCGCTGGCCCTCCTGCTCACCGTGGCTGCCGGTCTGGATTTGGGCAAGGTGCTGAAACAGCTTGCGGTGGTTGCCGGTTTTGTGCTGCTGATATGGATCGTGCTGCCGGTGACATTCCCTGGGGAAGTGCTGTTTAGCGTTGGGCCGCTGGAGGTTACCCGCCCGGGTCTTGTAATGTCCGCTCAGATCACGTTGAAAACCGTTGCCATTTTGTTTGTCTTTATCGTTCTGGTCACCACAATGCCCATAACCACCCTGGGGCACACCTTCGGTCGCCTGGGAGTGCCCGCCAAGCTGGTTTTTCTCCTGTTGATTACCTACCGCTATATTTTCGTTATTGAACAGGAATACACCCGGATTTATCGGGCCGCCCGGATACGGGGGTTTAAACCGGGAACCAACCTGCACTCGTATCGAACCTGGGCATATATGCTCGGCATGCTTTTCGTGCGGGCGTCGCTGCGGGCCGACCGGGTTCACAGCGCCATGAAGTGCCGGGGCTTTGACGGAAAGTTCTACAGTCTGAAACGGTACCATCACAGCTGGCGAAACCACGTTTTTGCTTTGGGGCTCGGGACCGGCATTATCATTCTGCTGTTACTGGAAGTGCAGTTGATTAAAGGAGTCTTGTGAAAACAAACAATACCGTTATTCAACTCAAAGAAATCTCCTTCGGATACCCATCGGGCACCCGGGTGCTGGAGGGTCTCGATTTTACGCTTTGCCAAGGGGAGAAAATCGGCCTTATCGCGCCGAATGGAAGCGGCAAAACAACACTTTTTCACGTCATTATGGGATTGCTGAAACCCCAGGCCGGAACCATTGATATCTTCGGCAGGAAGGTGACAACAGAAAAAGACTTTCAATCGGTGCGTCGCAGGATCGGGCTTCTGTTTCAGGACGCGGACGACCAGCTGTTTTCGCCGACGGTGCTGGAAGACGTCGCTTTCGGCCCGCTCAATCTTGGGAAATCAAGGGAAGAAGCCATCGAGCTGTCCGACCAGACCCTTCGTTTTCTGGGACTGAACGGTTTTCAGGAGCGGATTACCTTCAAACTGTCAGGCGGCGAGAAAAAACTCGTCGCTCTGGCTACGGTGCTGGCCATGGAACCCGAAGTTCTCCTGCTGGATGAACCCACCGCCGGCCTGGATATTGCCACCAAGGAGAAGCTTACCGGTATTCTGAACAGTCTGGAACTTGCCTGCATCCTCATTTCCCACGAATTTGATTTCCTGCGCGCCGTGGCCGACCATATTTATGCCATGGAAAACGGGAAGGTTCTCATGGACGAAGAGGTTCAGGTCCATGTTCATGAGCACGCCCACCGGCAGGGCAAGCATCCCCACCGGCATTGACCATTGAAGCTGTTTTTTTCATGAATATCCCGGATGCCGCCCAACAAGTGCTTGACACGCAAATGCAGATTGCATACATGTGGCTGATCAAGGTGCGCATGCCTAACAGGGAATCCCGTTTCAATCGGGAGCGGACCCGCCGCTGTGATCGGGGACGAAACCCGTACTTTGCCACTGCCCGAAGCAGAAACACTGTTCCACGTGCCGGCTTGCCCGGCCCGCCAGGCCGGTTCCGATCAAACGGCTGAAGAACGTGGCCTGCGGGGCGGGAAGGCACGGGGAGTAGGATGATCCGGAAGCCAGAAGACCTGCCTTGATGGTAACAACCGGTGTCGCCATGGTAACGGAAACCGGAAAAAATACAAGGGGTTACAAAAACGGATAGGGCCCTTCAAACCGGAGCATGGTTTGAGGGGCTTTTCTATTGGGGAGCGGTTTTGGGAAAAGCAGGCCGACATCGATATCATATGCCGATTGTACTGGTTATTCCGGTGCTTACGCTTGTCCTGTGCACCGGTATCATCGTGTCGAGTTCCATGGGCTATATCAGACTGACAT
>CAZKYZ010000537.1:0-2681 GCA_964557055.1 uncultured Desulfobacterales bacterium | reverse complement strand
TGAAAACATAAACAATGAAATTGAGCTTTTTGAAAAAGAAGTACTGGTCGATACGGAAAATGAATCCGAAATTGTCGATATCCTGAACCAAACAGACCTTTCGATTGCCAAGGCTCGGGCAAAGGCATCCGAACTTTCTGATGAAATGAAAGCAATCGACATCCAGATCGCGGAAGCGCAAAAGGAAATTCGGCAGCTGATCCATTCCATAGAACAAAACGAAGCATATGCTTCCACGCGCCTGGTTGCTCTGTATAAACTCAACTGGTTGGGGGAAATACATATTTTGGCATCTTCCGATACGATCCATGACTTTTTTCAGCGAAAACATGCCATGGAACAGATCCTTGCGCAGGATGAGAAAACGCGTCAAACCCTCATCGACAGCAAGGCTCGGGTCTCCCGTCTATTGGTGGAATTGAATTCAAAAAAGGCAGAAAAACAGCTTGTAGAGGTAGAATACAAATCTCAGGTCCACCAGGAAACCAACAGACGGAACCAGAAAAAAGCACTTCTGGAGAAAATTAGAGGCAAAAAATCCCTTGAACTGGCAGCCATTGAAAACCTGAAAAAAGCTGCCGCCAACCTGGATGAACAGATTGAAGCGTTGTCGCGAGAACCTGCCGAATCGGATGGAGAAGTCACGGGTGGGCATGCACGTTTCCTGGATTTAAAAGGCTTGCTAAAGATGCCTGTGAACGGTAAGATAGTATCAAGATTCGGTAAATACCGGGACCCGGAATTCAACGTAATGAACTTTCGAACCGGTATAACCATCAAAGCTGACCGGGGTGAACCTGTCCGCTCCGTTTGTGGTGGAACGGTATTGTACGCGGAATGGTTTAAAGGATATGGGAACATGCTCATTGTTGACCATGGAGACAGCTTCTACACCCTATACGCACATAACGAAGAATTATTTAAATCGAAAGGTGAGGCCGTTGAAACAAACGAAGTGATCGCCACTGTCGGCGATTCAGGATCAATGACCGGACCGGCTCTCCATTTCGAAGTCAGACACCACGGCAAGCCCCAAGATCCGGATGCCTGGTTGGAGAAAGGATAGAGGAAATAGATAATGGTAAATAAGCACTCTTTTAAAATATGGATTTTGATGGTTACCGCCGTTATTTTCTGGGCCACAGGATCCGGATTGTATGGAAGCCTGTCTGCGGAAGAGGATGGAACGTACAAAAGCCTTAAACTGTTTATCGATGTTATCGACCTGATTGAAAAAAACTACGTCGATGAAGTCGATATACAGGAAGCTATTCCCAAAGCTATTCAAGGCATGCTGCAGAGCCTGGACCCCCACTCGGCTTTGCTGCCGCCGGAAGCACTCAAGGAGCTGCAGGTGGACACCAAGGGTGAGTTCGGAGGGATCGGGATCGTTATCACCATGCGCCAAAACATGGTGACCGTCATCTCACCTATCGAGGGCACGCCTGCCTATAGTGCCGGTATTAAGGCCGAAGATATCATTATCAAGGTGGATGACAAATCAACACAAGACATGATGTTGTGGGAAGCCGTAAAGTTGATGCGCGGGCCCAAGGGTATTCCGGTGGAATTGACCATTATTCGCAAAGGTGAAAAAGACCCCCTGGTTTTTACCCTGATCCGGGACATCATTCCCATTGTCAGCGTTAAGAACGTATTGCTTAAACCCGGGTACGGCTATGTTTGGATTACCAACTTTCAGGAAAACACCACGGAAGAGCTCAACAAGGCCTTGAATCAATTGAGCGCCGAGGCACCTTTACAGGGCCTGGTTCTGGATTTACGCGACAACCCCGGAGGACTGTTGACGCAAGCCATTGAAGTGTCCGACGTTTTTCTGGATACGGGCGACATCGTTTCCATCAAGGGCCGCCATCCCAAACACACAAAAGTCTATGAAGCCACCCCGAACGATATCAAAAGAGATTTCCCCATCGTGACGCTCATCAACGGTGGAAGCGCCAGTGCCGCCGAGATTGTTGCCGGTGCACTTCAAGATCAGAAACGGGCTGTTGTACTGGGGACGACCTCTTTCGGCAAGGGTTCCGTGCAGACGGTTGAGCCCCTGCGGGAAGGATACGGCCTTAAATACACCATCGCCAGATACTACACACCCAACGGGACATCCATTCAAGCACAGGGAATCGAACCGGACATTGTCGTAAAATCCGGCCCTCACAATAATGGCGAGGACGAGGAAAAGGACAAATACCTGAAAGAAAAAGACTTGAGAAACCACCTTGACGCCGAGCCCAACGGCGAAACTGATGACATAACCGAACCGACGCAGGAAAACAGTTCCGATTCGGATTCAGACAAGAGCAAGCCAAGTCGAACCGAGTCCAGGCACGTACCACTCGAGCTCGAAAAGCTGCAGAAAGATCATCAGGTAATGATGGCCCTCGACATTCTGGTCGGTTATCAGATTCTGGCAAAACAACCCCGTTAACGATCCGCTTATTTTCACGCAAGCAATCAAGCTCCTGCCGGCCCTAATCGGCAGGAGCTTTTTATCAACAGCAAAAGAGGCGGTAATTCGCCATGGCAGCCAAAAAGCATAAAAAGCCGGCAACCAAAACGAAGCGAAAGGCCCGCAAAAAAAAAGCGGCTCCTTTCTCCATATCTTTATTGAAAGCTTTTATATCGGAAGAGCACACGTCTGAACTCCAGTCACTCTCGCG
>CAZKYZ010000536.1:0-2685 GCA_964557055.1 uncultured Desulfobacterales bacterium | reverse complement strand
GGCGTATACAACCTTGGCCACAACAATCCGGATTTGCGCAATGTCCTCAAAAAAAACCTGGACCGGCTGGACATCGGAAACGGGCATCTGATTAGCCGTGAACGGGCCCTTCTGGCATCCGAACTGGCGGCATTGATGCCGGCGGACCTGGATTACACCGTTTTCGGAGTCAGTGGCGGTGAGGCGGTTGATCTGGCCATCAAAGTGGCCCGGGGATACACCGGCCGGAGTGAGATTGTATCCGCAGCGGGCGGGTATCACGGCCATACCGGGTTAGCCCTGGCCGTTGGAGACCCCAAATATCGCGACCCATTCGGTCCACCCCTGCCCGGTTTTCAGCAGATCCCCTTCGGAGATGAATCCGTCCTTCAATCCGCTGTGACCGAGAAAACCGCCGCCGTGATTCTGGAAACCGTTCCGGCCACACTGGGAATCATCGTACCACCCGACCGTTATCTGGCAGCTGTTCGCAAACGATGCAACCAGACCGGTTCCCTGCTCATCCTGGACGAAGTCCAGACCGGACTGGGAAGAACCGGTAAACTGTGGGCCTTCGAGTATTTCGATGTCCTGCCGGACATGGTCGTGCTGGGGAAAGGCCTGTCCGGAGGTCTGTATCCCCTTACCGCCACGGTGATTCGAACCCCATTGGAATCGGTGTTTCATGCCGACCCCTTCATCCATGTTTCCACTTTCGGCGGTTCCGAAATCGGTTGTATGGTGACCCGCAAGGTGCTGGAAATTTCCTCCGATTTATCATTTCTGCTGCATGTCAACATGCTGGCCCAAAAATTTACAGCCATCATCAATGGATTGCATGTAAAACACGAAGATTTTATCGTCGATTTTCATCAACTTGGCATGATGATGGGGCTTGTCACCGACAGCGAAATTTCCGGAATGCTGCTGTGCAAAACCGCGTATGATTGCGGCCTTTTAATGGTATATGCCAACAACGCCCCTCATATCTGCCAGTTCCTGCCGCCATTGATCATAACGGAAGCGGAAGCGGACATGGTGGGGGAACGTCTCGGCAAAGCCATCGTGCTGGCCAAAAAATATCGTCAAACGAAAGGGTAAAACGATGATATCTGTTTTCAATCTCGACACGGATCTTCTGAAAAGATTTGAAAGCGGCCTGGACACCAGCCGACCGGAGGATTCTCCCGTGCCGGCCCGCATTATCGGGTACGGCGAAATATCGACCATTTTTACCATTGAGGGCCAGCCGGGGGTGGCTTTCAAAAGAATGCCCCTTTTCAACACTTTCCGGGAAGCCGACCGATACCGGGAAAAATATATTCAATACTGTCAATTGGTGGTTGACGCAGGCATCCATCTTCCAGACCACGGCACCGCCGTGATTGAGATTCCCGGAAAACCGGTTACTTTGTTTATCGGCCAGAAACTGTACCCCAAAAACCGCCTGGCACATTACCTGATTCAGGAGTTGCCCCCCAACGAAACAGATGCGTTGCTCGCTGGCATCGTAACCGCTATCCGCTCGGTACAGGCGTATAACGAAAGAACCGCAGAAATGGAAATCGCCGTTGACGGCCAGCTTTCCAACTGGGTACTGCAGGATGAACCGGAAGGCGGTGCACTGATTTTCATCGATACGTCCACCCCGCTTTACCGGTTAAACGGTGTTGAACAGCTCGACGCCGAACTCCTGCTGCAAAGCGCGCCTTCTTATCTGCGATGGATTTTACGGTTATTCTTCCTGGATGATGTGTTGAACCGGTATTACAGCAGCCGCCAGGTGTGTATCGATCTGGCCGCAAACCTCTGCAAGGAACAACGCCCGGATCTGATACCGGCGGCACTTGCATGCATAAACCGGATCATGGACTTCGAGCAAGGACCGGTTACCCTCAAAGAAGTCACGTCCTACTATCGGGAGGACCGGATAATCTGGACACTCTTTATGGCATTTAGAAAAATCGATCGGTGGATCAAAACCGCACTGCTGCGCAGAACATACCCGTTTATTTTACCGGGAAAAATTCTACGGTAACGCATTTTGATGCCGTACCGGCATCGCAATGCGTATATCGAATCGCAAACAGCAGTCGGCCGGAATTGTCCAGCCTTCATTTTAAGGGGAGTACTTTATGTGTGACACCTTTATTATCCCACCGGCGTTTACCGAAGACGGTGCCCTGCTGTTCGGAAAAAACAGTGACCGGGAGCCCAATGAGGCCCAGACCCTGGAATACCATCCTTCCCGGCATTATGGCTCCGGTCGGCAGGTCGAATGCACCCACATCACAATTCCCCAGAAAGAGCAGACCCATGCCGTCCTGATCTGTCGCCCGTTCTGGATGTGGGGCGCGGAAATGGGCGCCAACGAGCACGGGGTGGTGATCGGAAACGAAGCGGTCTGGTCCCGGGTTCCGGTCTGCCGCGAACCGGGACTGACCGGTATGGACCTGCTGCGCCTGGCCCTTGAACGGGCGGACAACGCCGAGGCGGCCCTCGACACCATTGTTGGGCTGATCAGCGATCACGGGCAGGGGGGCATCTGCGGTTACCAGGACCGCAAAATGAGTTACCACAGCAGTTTTATCATCGCAGACCCCACCCGGGCATGGGTGCTCGAAACCGCCGGACCCTATTGGGCCGCACGCGAAGTTACCGGCCCATACGCAATCAGCAACGGGTATACCATCGAAGAAGATTTTC
>CAZKYZ010000535.1:0-2707 GCA_964557055.1 uncultured Desulfobacterales bacterium | reverse complement strand
TCCCGGAGGGTAAAAAACATGGCGTAAAACAGACAAGATCCTTATACTCACCCGCAGTAAAAACCATTTCAGCTTGCGAATGTTCTGTTTTTTACGATATTTTCAGCCACTTTAACTATCTTCGCCATGTTTTTTATGCAACGATAAGGTTGACATAACCGCCCCGGCAGGGTCAGGAGAGAACGTGCTTTTCCAATACGAAACAGGTAAAGGTCCCCTCGAAAACCGGGGTGTCTCCTTTGCCCACCGATACGGTGACCGATCGTTTTTTTCCATTGTTTTCCGTCACCGCGGCTTCGGCCGTGACCGTTTCACCTACCCGCACCGGTTTCAAAAAACGAACCTCAGCTCCGCCCAAAACCACGTTAGGGTGGTTGACGGCTATCATGGCGGCATAGTCTGCCATACCGAAAATAAAACCCCCGTGAACAAGCCCGCTGCCGTCTGCCGCCATACTTTCGGAAAGAACAAGCTCCACCCGGCTGGCGCCTTCCGCCACCATTACCGGGGTGCCGCATAATCCCTGATCAATTTCGGAATGGGTATTGATATCCATGGTTTTCCTCCATTCTGTTTCCGGATGACCTGCCGGCTCACAATCTTTTTATGGCTGCCTCAAAAACGGCAGACCCGCCGGAACCCGCTGGTTTTGCAGAGGTTCTATCAATGGGCGTATTGTTTTCCCTTGATATTGTCAAGAAAAATAGTTATCCCAAACATCTCGGAATAATGCATCACCGACAGGAAAACAGACAATGGACAAGGACAAGATATACGCTCAGCCCATGGCCGACCGCCAGCCCTTTACCTTCAACGAGTCGGTCGTTCGGGTATTCGATGATATGCTTACCCGCTCAATCCCGCACTATCGCGAACTGCTCCTGCTGCAGTCAAAAATAGCGGCGGACAGCTATCAACCGGGCACCCGCATTTACGACCTGGGCTGTTCCACCGGGAATCTGGAGCTGTTGATCAGTGAACGTCTGGCGGATACGGCATTTCACCTGACGGCTGTCGACAGCTCTGCCCCCATGATCGACAGGTTTACAAAGCGTTTTGATAAAACCGACTGGGCAGACAGAATCACCCCTGTCTGCGGTGACATCCGCAACATCAATTTTGAGGCAGCTTCCGTGGTGATCATTAATTTTACCCTCCAGTTTATTTCCCTGGCCCGGCGTAAAGAACTCATCGTAAAAATCTTTGGGGCGCTTCGACCTGGCGGCGTTCTACTGGTTTCTGAAAAAATCATCCACCGGGATCCTGTGTTGACCAGAATGCAGCAGGACTTCCACTACGCTTTTAAAAAGGAAAATGGCTATTCCGACCTCGAAATCAGCCAGAAAAGGGATGCCCTGGAAAATGTGCTGATTCCGGAAACGGTGGAATCACACCTGAAACGGTTCCGGGAAGCCGGTTTCAAACAGATCGATGTATGGCACAAGTGGTTTAATTTTATGTCCGTCATCTGCCGCAAGGACAGTTCCTGAAAAGGAAGATGGCCTACAGATGTCGTCAGCGGCCCATCCTCCCATCGGCATGCGGCCTCCGGTATCAACCCGAAAGGTATGTGTCCCATGCAGAACCTGATCGATAATCTCTACCGGCTCGACTTGGATCCCTGGAGAAAAAGCCTTGAAACGCTTGTTTTGCAAAAACAGAAGAAATTCCAGGGTAGCGCCGGTCACCGAAGCCATACAAAAGCACTGCGGGCCCTTCCCGATATCCGGCCGGCGTTTGTCGATCTGGACAGGGACCGGGTGTCCATCGGCCGCCGGGAAGATGCCTCTTCAGAGGAAGTCAACCGGATCGAAAAAACATTGCGGCAGCTGTGTCCCTGGCGCAAAGGGCCCTTTGATGTTTTCGGCATTCACATAGACAGTGAGTGGGCATCCAACCTGAAATGGAATCGCCTGGCAAATGAAATCACCCCGCTGACAGGCAGGCGCATCCTGGATGTCGGTTCCAGCAATGGGTATTATATGTTCCGCATGGCAGCCGCCCATCCGGAAATGGTCCTCGGCATTGAGCCCTACCCGGCCTTTTACTTTCAGTTCCTGGCCCTTCAGCATTTTGTCCGGTCCGACAGGCTCTTCTGCATTCCGGCAGGACTGGAAGAGATACCGGACCTGCACAGTTATTTCGACACCGTATTCTGTATGGGGATCCTTTACCACAGGAGTTCGCCAGTCGACACACTCACCCGGATCCGGAAACATATGAAAACGGGCGGGGAACTCGTGCTGGAAACATTGATTATCGGAGGAACTTCGGAAAAAGCCCTGTTTCCCAAAAACCGGTACGCCAAGATGAGCAATGTCTATTTCCTGCCCACGATCGCCTGCCTGATGAATTGGATGCAGCGATCTGGCTTTACAGACAGTCGCTGCATCAATATCGCCAAAACAACCACCTGCGAGCAATCCGGATCGGATTGGGTCGATACGGAATCGCTCGATTGTTTTCTTGACCCGGCCGATCCAGACAAAACCGTGGAAGGTTATCCGGCCCCGGTGAGAGCGATCGTAATCGCAAGAAATGAATAGAACCCTATAGCCGGCTCAGGAATCACACAAAGAAATGAATAGGGAATATATCGATTCTATTGCCGTTGTAGGAGGAATTGACCATTGATGGATCACGATCCGGACAGGGCTGTTTTCGCACGTTCTTCCCGGCCTCTAAAAAGCGCGGCGAACCCACCGGT